>JBJDZO010000247.1:0-9475 GCA_051868095.1 Butyricicoccus sp.
TTCGGGTCTGGTATAATAAAAGCAACAGCAGAAGAAGGTGATACCATGCGGAAAAAAGAATGGGTACAGGAAGAAAGCACGGAGGAACGGATTCTGGACGCCGCGTTTGACGTCCTGCAGGAACGCACCATCAGCGGCGTGCGTATGGCGCTGGTGGCTGAGCGCGCCGGTCTGTTCCAGTCCAACATCCATTACTACTATAAATCCAAGCACGAGCTGCTGCTCGCTGTGCAGAAAAAAGTCCTGCGGCACTGCATCGAGCTGCGCCGTGCGCTGGGCGGCGCTGAGGGCACGCTCGAAGAGCAGCTTGAGGCCTTTTGGGGTCAGAAGAAAAACTTCATCTTACAGGAACCCAAGTACGATTATGCCGAAATCGATTTCTGGGCGCAGTCGCGCGTGGATGAAGCCATGCGCACCGAGGCGTGCGCGTCGTTCCAAAACTGGCGGCAGGAGATTGAAACCATGCTGGAGCAGTTCTCCGGGCATCTGCCCGAGGCACGACGCAGGCTGCTCGCGGCGGTGATGGTGTCCATGATGGAGGGCGCAAGCATGCAGTACCTGCTGCAGCCGGATGCGTTCGATCTGGATGAATATTTTGCGTACTGCACCGAACTGGTGCTGAAGGAGACGGGAAAATGAAAGTCGTAGAGACCATTCATGCGGTTGGACATGTGCTGTGCCACGACCTGACGCAGATCATCCCGGGGCAGTTCAAAGGCGCACGTTTCCGCAAGGGGCATATTGTGACCGAGGAGGATGTACCCGTTCTGCTTTCCATGGGAAAGGAGCACCTGTATGTGTGGGAAAAGCCGGAAGGCTTCCTGCATGAGGATGAGGGAGCCGAGCGGCTGGCGGCGCTGTGCGAAAACGAGCACATGACCCGCAGCGAAGCCCGCGAGGGCAAGATTGAGCTGACCGCCGATTGCGACGGACTGTTCAAGGTGCGCACGGACGCGCTGCGGCGGGTCAATCGGGTGGGCGAGCTGATGGTTGCCACCCGTCACGGCGGCACGCCGGTCAAGAAGGGCGACAAGCTGGCCGGTACACGCGTGATTCCGCTCATCATTGACGGGACAAAGCTGGACGCGGCCGAGCGGGCCGCAGGCGGCGAACCGCTGACCGCCCTGCTGCCGTTCCACCGGAAAAAGGCGGGCATTGTGATTACGGGCAGCGAGGTGGAGAAAGGTCTCATCGAGGACAAGTTTACGCCGGTTGTGCGGGGCAAGCTGGCCGAATACAGCGCGGATGTGATCGGGGAAATTCCGGTCGGCGATGATCCGGCGCGCGGCACGGCGGCCATTTTGCAGCTCATCGAACAGGGCGCGGAGCTGGTCGTGTGCACAGGCGGCATGAGCGTGGACCCGGATGACAAAACGCCGCTCGCCATCAAAAACACGGGCGCAGAAATCGTCACCTACGGCGCACCGGTGCTGCCGGGCGCCATGTTCCTTCTTGCGTATTATGGTGAGCACCGCGTTCCGGTGTGCGGTCTGCCCGGATGCGTGATGTATTCCAGACGGTCGATTTTTGATCTGATTCTGCCGCATCTGATGGCCAATGATCCGGTGACCGTCGATATGCTGGCCGGATACGGGGAAGGCGGTCTATGTCTGAACTGCCCGACGTGTACGTATCCCAACTGCGGCTTTGGAAAGGGGCGCTGACCGATGGGCAAAGTGATCGCTGTGTGCATGAGCGAAGCACGCGGCACCGAAAAGAAAAACGTCGGCCGCGCCGTGCTGCGGGCCGATTGGGGACTGGAAGGTGACGCCCACGCCGGTGACTGGCACCGGCAGGTTAGTCTGTTAAGCTATGATAAAGTGCAGGAATTCAACGCACGCGGCGCGGGCGTGACCGACGGCGCGTTTGGGGAAAATCTGCTCGTCGAGGGCATCGATTTCCGCAGTCTGCCGGTCGGCACCCGGCTGATGTGCGGGGAAGCCGTGCTGGAAATCACCCAGATCGGCAAGGAATGCCATCAGGGCTGCGCCATCCGTCAGCGTGTGGGCGACTGTATCATGCCGCGCGAAGGCGTGTTTGCGCGGGTGATCCGCGGCGGAACGGTCGAAATTGGCATGGAAATGCAGCGGCTGTATAAGGTCGGCGTGCTGACCGCGAGCGACAAGGGCGCGGCGGGCGAACGCGAGGACAAAAGCGGCCCGCTCATCGAAGAACTGCTGCCCGAGGGGTACTATGTGGGCTGCCGCATGCTGGTGCCCGACGACCGCGGGGAGCTGGAGGACGCGCTGCGCCGTCTATGCGACCATGAGGACTGTGATCTGGTGCTGACGACCGGCGGCACCGGGTTTTCCCCGCGCGATGTGACACCGGAAGCAACGCTCGCGGTCGCTGACCGTCTGGCGCCGGGAATCGCGGAAGCCATCCGCGCCGAGAGTCTCAAAATTACACCGCGTGCCATGCTCAGCCGCGGGGTGAGCGTCATTCGGCGGAAAACGCTGATCGTCAACCTGCCTGGCAGTCCGAAAGCGGTACGGGAAAGTATGGCGGTGTTTATGGATACGATCCGCCATGGGCTGAATCTGCTGCACGGCACCGACGGCGAATGCGCCGCAAAATAGAAAAGCATGACAAAAGGCCGACGCTTTCGCGTCGGCCTTTTGCCGTTTGTTTTGCTTCTATCAAGGAAAGGAAAGAATTGATATGGGCGAAATTACATCGACTCGCGGGCAGCGTATACTTGACGCCGCACGATCAGCATTCTTGCCGTACTTTGGGGAATCGCAGATCGTTCCCAAGTCAAAGGTCAAAAAAACTCTGGAATGCATCCAGAGGACAAAAAACCGCCGGACGCATTGCAGCTGCCCAGACGGTCGGCATATTCGAAACCATACTCCATGTGGTTATTTCCACGTTTCCGTCAGTCATATGGCTCGTTTCATTGGCTACATCATAAGCGACTGCGCGGCATTTGTCAACGGGTTTTCGCGCGGTTTGCAGCTTTTCGGCACCCTTACAGGCAAGCTGCCGATTGAAATAAAAAATTTCAGCAGGATGCGCAAATCATCCGGAAAAAATTTTTGCAGAAGAAAGCAGGGCGGTTTTTTCTGGAAAACTTGTGCATATTGCTGATATGAAATGGAAAAACTGAACGGAAACGAAACAGACTCTTGTGCAAACCGCCAAAAAAGAGTAGAATAAAAACTGGATTTGTTTGGCTTTGAAAATGGGGGTGTGTTGTGTGTATTTGATTTTTCTTATTGTTTGGCTGGTGCTGAACGGCTGTATTACGGCAGAAATTGTTCTGACCGGGCTGATATTGTCCGCAGTGCTGCTTGCGTTCTGCTGTAAGTTCCTCGGATACAGCCTGAAACGGGAACGAACGCTTTACCGCCGGACGCTTCGGATGCTGCACTATATCGCGGTGCTGGTGTTTGAGATTATCAAGGCCAATCTGGATGTCATGCATATGATTATGACCGCGAAATATGAGGTCGAGCCGTGTCTGGTCACGTTGACCATTCCGCTCAAAACCGAATGGGCGCGCGTGCTGCTGGCCAATTCCATCACGCTCACACCCGGCACGATTACGGTGAACCTGCGCGGTGACCGCTATACCGTGCATTGTCTGGATAAAACGCTTGCCGAAGGCATTGAGGATTCGATTTTTGTCACGCTGCTGCGCCGGATGGAGGAACGGGAATGAAAAACTTATATCAAAACGTTTCGGTGATTTGCATGCTGGCCGTAGCCGTGCTCATCATTTTCTGTCTGATTCGCGCGGTGCGCGGGCCGAGTGTTCCCGACCGTCTTGTAGCGGTCAATATGATTGGTACTATGACCATCGGCACAATTGCCATTCTGTCGGACACGCTCGGGGAAAGCTATCTGCTCGATGTGTGCCTGATTTATGCGATGATCAGCTTTCTGGCGATTGTGGTGCTCACCAAGGTGTACACCGGGGTGTACCGCGAACACAAGCAGAAGGAGGGGAAAAAGCCATGCTCGAAGGATTGAGGCTGCTTGCGGCAGCACTGTGTCTGGTGGCAGGTGTTATCATCCTGTTTGTAGCGACCATCGGCGTGTTTCGCTTCCATTTTGTCCTCAACCGCATGCATGCGGCCGCGATGGGCGATACGCTCGGTATCCTGTTCATTCTGTTCGGGCTGATTCTCAAAAACGGCCTGACCCTGATTTCGGCCAAGCTGCTGATGATTATCGCGTTTTTCTGGCTGGCCAGCCCGGTGTGTTCGCATCTGGTTTCCAAGCTGGAGGTTGACACCCATGAGCATCTGGAAGAGGAGTGTGAGATCCGCCGTGATTGAGTTTTTTGAGGCGTTGCTGCTGATTTTTCTGGTTCTGTGCGCGGTTGCGGTGGGGTTCACCAAAAATCTGCTGACTTCCATCGTGATTTTCATGTCGTACAGTCTGGTCATGTCGATTATTTGGGTGCTGCTCGAGTCGCCCGACCTCGCGATCACCGAAGCCGCGGTTGGCGCGGGCGTCACCAGTTTGCTGTTCTTTGTCACGCTGAAGAAGATTCACGCGATTGAGCCGTCCATTGAAGAAGAACAGGAGGGCGAGCATGAAACGAAGAAGTGATTACGCAGGCAGTCGGGCGGACAAATTCCAGCGCTGGCTGCACGGCGAATACGACCCGTTTGCGGGCAAGCTGGAGATGCACCCGGGCGGATACGAGGAGCCGCCCGCCTGTGACATCAGCGACGGTGTGGATCATGCGCGTGTGCAGCGCGTGGTCGATGACTGGGCACACAACAAGGAAATGCGCGCGTTCCGCATGCTGTATAAAATTGCGTCGTTCATTCTGTGCATTGCGCTGATCGGCGTGCTGCTGCTGACCGTGGCCAATCTGCCGCCCTTCGGCGCAGCGGACAACCCGGCTCATAACGAGGTCATGGAACGCTATCTGGAAAAGGGCGTCGAAGAAACCGGCGCGGTCAACGCGGTGACGGGTATGATCCTCAACTACCGTGCGTTCGATACCTTCGGAGAAACTTGTGTGCTGTTCATCGCGGCCTGCTGTGTCATGATTCTGCTCGAAGGCAAGACCAACCCGGCAGACACCCGGCTGGACGAACGCTTTGAACCCAAGGACGACCCGATTTTATACCGGATTACTCTGCTGCTGGGGCCGATTGTCATGCTGTTCGGCGTGTACATTATTCTGAACGGTCATCTGTCGCCGGGCGGCGGCTTTTCGGGCGGCGCGATGATCGGGGCCGGGCTGATTCTGTTCTGCAACGCCCTCGGCCTGACCCGTACCCGCCGGTTTTTCAACGAGCATGTATATAAGATGGTGAAGGTCGGTTCGCTGACGCTGTACGGCATTACGATGAGCTATTATTTCTTCACGGGCGGCAATCGGCTGACCAATATCATTCCGCTCGGTACGCCGGGCAACCTGTTTTCGAGCGGCATGATTCTGCCCATCAACATGTTTGTCGGGCTGGAAGTCGCGTGTACCATGTATTCATTCTTCGCGCTGTTCCGCAGAGGAGAACTATAATGCAGATAGGAGATAGAAGATAGGAGATAGGAGATATCCGATTTTCCTGGAGTCTGTCTCTCCCAAGGGGGAAACACCATGCTTCACAATCTTGCAGTCAACTACATTGAAGCCACATCCGTCGTACTGTTCGGTATTGGCTTTACCATGCTGCTGCTGCACCAGAACCTGATTAAAAAAATTATCGGCCTCAATATCATGGACACGGCGGTGTACCTGTTTCTGGCCGCCAAGGGCTACATCGAGGGCCGTCTGCCGCCGATCCTTGTGGACGGCGTGACCGATGCGGAAGCGTATATCAATCCGGTGCCGTCCGGTCTGGTGCTGACCGGCATCGTGGTTTCGGTCAGTGTCACGGCGATCATGCTCGGCCTGACCGTGTGCCTGTACCGGCGCTATCATTCGCTCGATCTGGATGAAATCCTGATGAAGGTGAAAAAGGAGTGGATGTAAATGGCGCTCACATGCAATTTTCCGTTTTTCTCGATTGTGCTGGCCATGATGAGCGGCATCATTTCCTCGGTGCTGCCCGGCAAATGGGCCAGACGGCTGACCATGACCCTGCTCGGCGTCGTGATTGTGCTGTCCGGCTGTGTGCTGGTATATACGCTTACCATCCGCGGCACCTTCACCTTCTCGATGGGCAAATTCCCGGCGCCATGGGGCAATGAACTGCGCGGCGGGCCGCTCGAAGGCGTGCTGGCACTGTTTTTCAGTCTGGTTATGCTGCTGTCGCTGGTAGGCGGCAAACAGCATCTCGACGCAGAAGTTGACGAAAGCCGGATCAGCCTGTACTTTATCATGTGCGACCTGATGCTTGCGTCCCTGCTTGCGCTGATTTACACGAACGATCTGTTCACCGCGTATGTATTCGTGGAAATCAACACAATTGCGGCATGCGGCCTGATTATGGTGCGGCAGATCGGCCGTACCTACGTCGCCGCGGCGCGGTATATGGTCATGAGCCTGCTCGGCTCGGGTCTGTTCCTAATCGGCCTGTCCATGCTGTACGGCCTGACCGGGCATCTGCTGATGGAGCCGGCGCGCAACGCGGTCACCTGCCTGCGCATGGCTGGGGAGTACGGCGAACCGCTGACCGTCACGATTGCGCTGATTACCGTCGGTCTGGCGATCAAATCCGGCCTGTATCCGTTCCATTCGTGGATGCCCGAGGCGTATGGCTATTCAACCGCCGCGTCGAGCGCGATTCTGTCCGGTCTGGTGTCCAAGGGCTATATCATTCTGCTGATCAAGATTTATTACCGCGTGTTCGGTGAATCGGTCATCATGGCCGGTAAAATCTCCAACATTCTGTTTGTATTCGGCCTTGCGGGTATGATTATGGGCTCGCTGTCCGCCATCCGGGAAAACGATATCCGGCGTATGACCGCGTTTTCGTCGGTCGCTCAGATCGGCTACATTTACATGGGTCTCGGTCTCGGCACGCGGGCGGGCGTTATCGCGTCGCTGTTCCATGTGCTCAGCCACGCGATTGCCAAGGCGCTGCTGTTTACCTCGGCCACCGGGCTATCGGATGTGTCGGGCGGCTCCAAGCGCTTCCACGATCTGCGCGGCGCGGGCTTCCGCAATCCGGTCGCGGGCATCGGCTTTTCGGTCGGCGCACTCAGCATGGTCGGTCTGCCCATGTTCGCGGGCTTCATTTCCAAGCTGCTGTTCTCGCGTGCGGCGGTCGGAGACCCGGGCAAGATGCTGCCCGCGCTGGTCATTCTGGCGATCAGTACGCTGCTCAATACCGTGTATTTTCTGCGCACGGTCATTACGATTTACACGCCCGTGCGGGCGCAGCCGGAACACCGCGCCTTCCGGGATAATCCGGGATATGGCGTGGCGCTGACGCTGTTTACCGTGCTGACCATCGCGCTCGGTACGCTGTCCCAGCCGCTCGTGGACGTGCTGTTCCTCGGGCTTGGAATCTTCGGGTAAAGGGGGAGGAAAATCATGATTTTATTGCCGGTTTTGCTGCCCCTTATGGCCGGGCTGCTGCTGTTTTTTGTGCGTCCGCTCGGAGAAAACCGCGCGGCGCGCAGCACGGTTGTGCTTGTGGCCCTGCTCGGCACCGCAGCCCTCGTTATTCGGCAGGCGGTATGCCCGGCCGCGCCGCTGCTGCTGTGGGAGCTGGCGCCCAATATGCCGCTGTATTTTCAGGTGGACGGGCTGTCGAAGCTGTTTTCGGTGCTGACCGCGTGCATCTGGCTGGCCGCGGGCGTATTTGCCCTGCGGTATATGGAGCATGAGGGACGGGAGCGCGGATTTTTCAGCGTGTACCTGCTGGTGCTCGCCATCCTCATGGCGCTCGATTTTTCGGGCAGTCTGGTCACGTTCTATATTTTCTATGAGCTGGTGACGCTGACTTCGTTCCTGCTGGTCATCCATTCGCGGACGCACGAAGCGATTATGGCCGGTCTCAAGTACCTGTTTTACTCGGTTGCGGGCGCGTTTATGGCGCTGCTCGGCGTCTTTTTCCTGTTCAATGCCTGCACCAATCTGACGTTCACGCCGGGCGGCGTGCTGCCGGACAGCTTTCTGCCGGGCGAGCGCGAACGGCTGATGATCGCGCTGGCGTTCCTGATGCTGGGCTTTTCGGCCAAGGCGGGCATGTTCCCGCTGCATGGCTGGCTGCCGGCCGCCCATCCGGTCGCGCCTGCGCCCGCGTCGGCGGTGCTGTCGGGCATCATCACCAAAGCGGGCGTGCTTGGTCTGGTGCGTGTGCTGTACTACATCGTCGGGCCGGATTTCCTGCGCGGCACATGGGTGCAGTATGGATATCTCGGGCTGGCGCTGACCACCGTTCTCATGGGGTCGATGATGGCCTATCTGGAGCCGGTGCTCAAAAAGCGGCTGGCGTATTCGACGGTCAGTCAGGTGTCGTATGTGCTGTTTGGCATCGGACTGATGCATCCGATTGGACTCATCGGCGCACTCAGCCATGTGGTGTTCCATGCGGTGATTAAGTGCGGCCTGTTTCTTGAGGCGGGCGCGTTCATTTTCCAGACCGGCCGCACACGGGTCAGCGACCTGCGCGGCGTGGGCCGAAATATGCCGGTGACGCTCGGAAGCTTTGCGCTGTGTGCGCTGGCGCTCGTCGGCATTCCGCCGGCCAGCGGTTTCTTTAGTAAATGGCTGCTCGCTACCGGCGCGCTGGATGCCGGCGTGGGTGTATACGGCTGGTTGGGGCCTGCGGTGCTGCTTGTCAGCGCCCTGCTGACCGCCGGATATCTGTTCCCACTGGTCAGCCGCGGGTTTTTCCCGGGCGAGGGATATGAAAGCGGCCTGACCTGCCGCGAAGCGCCGGTTCCGATGGCCGGGGCGGCCGCTGTGCTGGCCGTGCTGGCGATTTTGCTCGGCGTGGTAACGACGCCGCTTATGACGTATTTGGAAGCCCTTGTGGGCAGCCTGATGTGAGGGGAGGGGAAAAATCATGCATGAATCCTTGTTGATCGTTCCCGTCCTCACAGCGATTGTCGGCGGTGCGCTTCTGTTTTCGCCGGTGTTCCGTGAAAAACGCATGCTGCGCGAATGCTATACCATGGCGGTCACACTCGTGACAAGCGCGCTGCTGTGGGCGCTGATTTTAAACCGGCCAGATGACGGCTTGCTGCTGCTCCACTTCACGGGCGACCTCAACCTGACCCTCAAGCTGGACGGCATGGGCTCAATTTTCGCGGCGCTGATTGCGACGCTGTGGCCGTTTGCAACGCTGTATGCCTTTGAGTACATGCGCCATGCCGACCGGCAGAACGGTTTCCTCGCGTTCTATACCATGACCTTTGGCGTGACCGCAGGTATTGCACTCGCGGGCAACATGCTGACGCTCTACATGTTCTATGAGATGCTGACGCTTGTGACCGTGCCGCTTGTCATGCATGAGCTGACGCGCGAATCGGTGCGCGCAGGCCGCAAATATCTGTATTATTCGCTCGGCGGCGCGGCGTTCGCGTTCATCGGCATGGTGTTCCTGATCGTCTACGG
>JBJDZO010000248.1:0-2138 GCA_051868095.1 Butyricicoccus sp.
CCCGTAGCATCAGCGGGCTGGAGCCGGTCGCACCGCCTCTGCCGTCGATGGTGATAAAATCAGGGCGGGCAAAAACGCAGTACGCCAGATCCCGTTCGATGTTCCCGGCAGCGATCTTAATGCCGATGGGACGGCCGTCCGACCGCCGGCGCAGCATATCCACCATATCCCGCAAATCCTCTTTGGAATTCAATTCCGGGAATTTGCTGGGGCTTTGAATATCCTCTCCTTGCCGTTTGCCGCGGATGGCGGCAATTTCCGCCGTCACCTTTTCTCCGGGCAGGTGTCCGCCCATGCCGGGCTTGGTGCCCTGCCCGATCTTGATTTCAATGGCGTCAGCGGCGCGCAGGTTTTCGTCGGTCACGCTGTATTTGTTGGGAATATACTCAAAGATGTATTTGTACGCCGCCTGCCGTTCCTCCGGCAGGATGCCGCCCTCGCCGCTGCACATGGCCGTTTTCGCCATGGCCGAGCCTTTTGCCAGCGCGACCTTCACCTCTTTCGACAGTGCGCCGAAGGACATATGGGAGATATAGACCGGGTTTTCCAGCACCATGGGCTTTTTCGCGTGCTTGCCGATGACCGTGGTGGAGTCCACAAACGCGCCGTCCTCCAGCGGAGGCGGGTTGAGCTGCGCCCCCAGCAGCAGAATATCGTCCCAACTCGGCATGGGCATCCTGGTGCCCATGGAACCGCCGATGGATTTCCCGGTCACCGCCATTTCATGAATTTCCTCCATGTACCGGCAGGACGCGTCGTGCCGGGCGGTGGCGCCGTCATAGTCCAGTTTGCCGGAATAGGCCTTCGGCGGCGCTTCCTGCTCCGACGCGGCCACCGGGACCAGATTGGATACCGGCAGTTTGCACACAGGGCAGCAGGTCAACTCGGAAACGGGCGTGCCTTCCGTTTCTTCATCATAAATTGCGCCGCAGACCATACATTTATAAATTGCCATTATAACACCTCCGATTCCGTTTGTTTCTCCTTATTTTTTACACATTCCGGGCACAGGCCCTCAAAAATCATGCGGTGCCTGCTGATTTGGAACCCGGTTTCCTCTGCGATTTCTGCATCGTATTCCGCATGGTAGCGCAGAGGGGCGTCAAACACCCTCCCGCAGCCCGTGCAGAACAGATGGTAGTGGCGGTCCACACGGGAATCATATCGGTCCGCCGCGGGTACCTTGACATTTGCGATCTGCCCATCCTCGGACAAAATTCCCAGATTGCGGTATACCGTACCGCGGCTGATCTTATCATCCACGGCACGCACATCCAGATAAATTTGGTCGGCGGTTGGATGATTGCATCTTGTCATGACAGCGTCGAAAACCAGCTGCCGCTGTTTCGAATTCCGCTGTTTTTTCATCCAATCACCTCTTTTGATATTAGGACTTTGTATTATTATAAGAAAAACTTTTTCTTCTGTCAAGAAAAAAGACGCCAAAAATTGAATCGTTCCTTGCGTTGCCGCTGTTTCATTCGCACGCCGGCACGCAATTCCGCCAAGGCGCAATCGTCCCCAAAATTGAACCTGCAGCAGACAAAAAGCCTTTGAAAGCAGCCGATTTCAGCGTGTTTTGCACCATGCGGCAGCATTCGAACCTGCACCTCCCGCTCCCAAAGAGCGAAGAAAAACTTTTTCCGGCCATTTCTAATGGTTTTTGGTTGTTTCCGCTCGTTTTTGCTTACTCTTTAGGCCTCTTTGAACCTGCGTTTTCCGGGCGTTCCGGCGCTGTCTGTGGTCATTTATGTGGTCAAAAACGCTTCCCGCCCCAAGCCGGTGACTTTTTCACCGGCCCGAGACGGGAAGCGTTTCGCGTTTCAGGTTGGTTGGATTGTAACTCTGAGCTAGGGGTTATGCAAGTGCTTTCTGCGCAAGCCACATCTCAAAGTTTGCGGGGCTATAAACAAAGAAAAACGCGCCCAGGCCCACATGGCATTCAGAACCGGTATTCGGTTTTCACATTTTCCTGCTTACCCTGTTCCAGTTCTCTGACATTTTTGATCCAATATAACAAAACAGCCGACAGCGTTAGTAAAACTCCGGAAAACATAATGACTGCTGCACTGCCCCGACCAACGCTTATTCCGCGCACCGCGGCAATTCTGTCTGCAAGAATTCCGGATACCCCATAG
>JBJDZO010000249.1:0-2135 GCA_051868095.1 Butyricicoccus sp.
TAATCGTCGTAGCTCTCGCGGCGATCCACCAGGCCGCCCGGCAGGATCTCCATGATGCGGTTGGCCACCGTCTGAATGCACTCGTGGTCCTGCGTGGCAAAGAGCATGGAGCCGGTGAACTCGATCATGCCCTTGTTCAGCGCCGTGATGGACTCCAGGTCCAGGTGGTTGGTCGGCTCATCCAGAACCAGCACGTTCGCGCCGGAGAGCATCATGCGCGCCAGCATGCAGCGCACCTTCTCGCCGCCGGAGAGCACCTTCGCCTGCTTGAGCGCATCCTCGCCGGAGAAGAGCATGCGGCCCAGCCAGCCGCGGATATCGCTCTCATACTGGCTGACGGAGAACTGACGCAGCCAGTCGATCAGATTGTATTCGCAGCCGTCGAAATAAGCGCTGTTGTCCTTGGGGAAATAGCTCTGCGAGGTCGTGATGCCCCACTTGAAGCTGCCCTCGTCCGGCTCCATTTCGCCCATGAGGATCTGGAAGAGCGTCGTGCGCGCCAGCTCGTCCGTGCCGACGAAGGCGACCTTGTCGCCCGGGGTCAGCACAAAGGAGATGTTGTTGAGCACCTTGCGGCCGTTGACGGTCTTGGAGAGGTTCGTCACCGTCAGCAGATCGTTGCCGATCTCGCGGTCCGGCTTCCAGGAGACGTACGGATAGCGGCGGGAGGACGGCATGAAGTTTTCCATCTGCAGGTTGTCCAGCAGCTTTTTGCGGCTGGTCGCCTGCTTGCTCTTGCTGGCGTTGGCGGAGAAGCGCTGGATGAACGCCTGCAGCTCCTTGATCTTCTGCTCGTTCTTCTTGTTGAGGTCCTTCTGCTGGCGGGCCGCCATCTGGGTGTACTCGTACCAGAAGTCGTAGTTGCCCACGTACATCTGAATCTTGCCGAAGTCGATGTCGCAGATGTGCGTGCAGACCTTGTTGAGGAAGTGACGGTCGTGGCTGACGACGATCACCGTGTTCGGGAAGTCCAGCAGGAAGTTCTCCAGCCAGCGGACGGACTGGATGTCCAGGTAGTTGGTCGGCTCGTCCAGCAGCAGGATATCCGGGCTGCCAAAGAGCGCCTGTGCCAGCAGCACCTTGACCTTCTGGCTGCCGTCCAGCTCCTTCATGAGCATGTGCTCCATATCCAGGCTGATGCCCAGGCCGGTGAGGATCATCTCCGCGTTGCTCTCGGCGTTCCAGCCGTCCAGCTCCGCGAACTCGCCCTCCAGCACGCTGGCGCGCTCGCCGTCCTCGTCGGTAAAGTCCTCCTTGGCGTAGAGCTCGTCCTTCTCCTTCATGATCTCGTACAGGCGCTTATGACCCATGATGACCGTGGTCAGGACTTCATATTCATCAAACTCAAAGTGGTTCTGCTTGAGAACGGCCATGCGCTCACCCGGGGTAATCACGACGTCGCCCGTGGTCGGCTCCAGCTCACCGGAAAGCACCTTGAGGAAGGTCGACTTGCCGGTGCCGTTCGCGCCGATAATGCCGTAGCAGTTGCCGGCGGTAAACTTGATATTGACGTTCTTGAAGAGCGGCTTTCCGCTGTAAGAGAGCGATACGTTCTGGGTTGCGATCATGGCTTCCTGGTTCTCCTTTTTGAGGTTGTCATCTTTCTGGTTGAATACATACCAATTCGTATTATCCCACAAAAATGCAGTTCCTTCAAGCCCTTTGGCGAGAAAATCGTGAAATCGTCCGTGCTTGCGCCTGCGCGCCGCGCATGGTATACTGTGCATAAAGAATCCGACCGACAGGAGTTCATATGAAAAAGAGCAAAATCATCTTCTCGTTCAATGCGCCTGCGGTGCTGTGCTTTGCGCTGGCATCCCTGGGCGCGCTTGGTTTGTCCATGTTCAGCGGCGGCGCGTCCGACCGTCTGGTCTTCAGCGTGTACAAATCCAGCTTTCTTCATCCGCTGACCTACGCGCGCCTGCTGTGCCATGTGATGGGCCACACCTCATTTGCCCACTATGTGAGCAACATGGCGCTGATCCTTGCGCTCGGCCCGATCGTCGAGGAGCGTTACGGAAGCTTTCGTCTTCTGCTGATGTTTGCCGTCACCGCCGTGGTGTCTGGCCTGTTCCACATGTTTTTGGGCAGCGGCGCGCTCATGGGCGCGAGCGGCATCGTGTACATGCTCATCT
>JBJDZO010000250.1:0-9447 GCA_051868095.1 Butyricicoccus sp.
GTTATTAAGAAAATCAATTTTAGAGGTTCTGTCTTTAGATTCTTCCTGCAAAACATGTGTAAATTCATGTTCAATGTCATCTAAGAATGATAGTTTGCTTTCTTTGTCTTGATTTATAAGCGGTCTTATAAAAATAATTTTGTCTTGTGCGATTGCTTTGTTATCGGGAGTGAAGTTTATAGGGTTTTGAAAATAAGCTGCTGTAGTTGATAATGCATTTGAATTTTGCGGTAATTCATCATAGCTTTTAACCGTTGTTGTCGGAGAATATTTTTGAACAATTTTTTCTTGTTTGCTTTCAGGAAATTGGGTATTTTTACAATTCCATGGTTGTGGTTTCGGCACGTATCTGGTATAATATTTACAATAAATCCATTTTCAACATTTCCTGATTGGAGAATACCAATATGTTTCTTGCCCATCGCACAGAAAACGGCCGCGAACAGCCGCTGATCGACCATCTGCGCGGCACAGCAGAGCGCGCGGCACAGTTTGCACAGCCCTTTGGTGCAGAAGAACTGGCGCACCAGATCGGTATGGCGCATGATATCGGAAAATATTCCGCTGCGTTTCAAAAGCGGCTTCTCGGTGACCGTCTGACCACCGACCACGCAACCGCAGGCGCGCAGCAAATCGTTTCTCTCTGCGGCGCTCCGGCGGCTTACTGCGTCGCCGGACATCACAGTGGATTGCCCGACGGCGGCGGGCGTACCGATGTGGCCGGACAGCCTACATTATGCGGCAGGCTGAAAAAAACGCTTGCGGCCTACGACGCTTTTTCTGCGGAAGTCACGTTGTCTGCCGCCCAGCCCAGAATGCCGCGTGTACTTGGGCAAGGCGGTTTTACGTTTTCCTTTTGGACGCGGATGCTATTTTCCTGTCTGGTAGATGCGGATTTTCTGGATACCGAAGCGTTTATGCAGGAGCAAACGCCGCCGCGCGGCCGAGAACTGGAAATTGATTCTCTGCTTGCGCGGCTTGAACGATTTATTGCCCCATGGTGGGACGCGAAAACACCGCTGAACCGGACACGCTGCAAGATTCTGCGGGCCTGTCTGGATGCGGGTGCCCAGATGCCGGGGCTGTTTACGCTCACCGTGCCGACCGGCGGCGGGAAAACGGTGGCTTCTCTTGCGTTTGCGCTGCGGCACGCCAAGGCGCACGGCAAAAAGCGAATCATTTATGTCATTCCATTTACAACCATTACCGAGCAGACGGCGGACAAATTCCGCGAAATCCTTGGCAGTGAAAATGTTCTCGAGCATCATTCGGGGGTTGATTTTGACGACACGGACGATGAAACCAATATCGAGCTGCGCCGCAAAAAGCTGGCGACCGAAAACTGGGATATGCCGGTGATCGTCACGACGGCGGTGCAGTTTTTTGAATCGCTGTTTGCAAACAAGTCTTCCCGCTGCCGCAAGCTGCACAATTTGTGCGACAGCGTCATCATTTTTGATGAAGCGCAGACAATTCCCCTGCCCTATTTACAGCCCTGTGTGCGTGCCATTGCCGAATTGACCGTCAATTATGGCGCGTCCTGCGTGCTCTGCACCGCAACCCAGCCCGCACTGGAGCCGCTGTTTCAGGCGGTTTCTCCCGACCTGACTTTCTGCGAGATCGCGCCGCCGGTTGACCCGGAAATTTTCCGCCGGGTATCCTATGCGCATCTCGGCCGCCTCAGTGATGAAGAACTGGCCGAACACCTGAACGGTCACACGCAGGCGCTGTGTATTGTCGGCACACGTAAGCAGGCACAGACAGTATATCATTTATTGGATCCGGACGGCAGTTTTCATCTATCCACCCTGATGACACCGTTGCATCGCCGCATGGTGTTGGATGAAATCCGTGCGCGTCTGCGTGATGGGCAGCCGTGCCGGGTTGTTTCGACCAGCCTGATCGAAGCCGGCGTTGATGTAGATTTTCCGATTGTTTACCGTGCAGAAGCCGGGCTGGATTCGGAAATTCAGGCCGCAGGCCGCTGCAATCGGGAAGGTCATCGGCCCGTAGAGCAGAGCATGGTCTATTTGTTTCAGCCGGACAGCGCCTATATCGCCCATTTGCCCCATTCGCTGAAACGGCCCCTTGATGTCGCCCGTCAGGTAACGCGGGACTGCACTGCGCTCGACGCGCCCAAGACCATCGAGCGGTATTTTACCGTTCTGTACCAGTATGAAGGTACGAACCTTGACCAGCAAAATGTTGTTTCCCGTCTGGAAGCCGGTGCACGGGACGGTAGTTTTAGTTTTCCCTTCCGTTCGGTTGCGGATAAATTCCACATCATCGACAGCGACACCCGCACAGTACTGATTCCGCGCACCGAAGAAGCAGCCGCACTTGCAAAACGTCTGCACGCCGGAGAACACAGCCGTTCGCTGCTCCGCAAAGCCGGACAGGAATCGGTCAATGTCTATCCGAATCATTTCGAAGCACTCAATGCACAGGGTGCACTGAAGGTTCTCGATGATGGTTCTGCCATTCTGACCGATTTGTCGCTGTACAGCGAACAGACCGGCCTTGCGCTGCTGTCTGACAGCGGCGTAGGAATTTTCCTGTAAAAAAGCCGAAAGGCAGATGCCGGAACATCTGCCTTTCGACCTGCTTTTCTAAGCAATAAATTCTTAATTTCAATCCACACTTTCCGTCATCTTACAAAGAAAGCGACTTTTTATTAGTATATCGCAAATCCATAGTCGAATGCAAGCATGTTGAATTCATAATGTTAATAATACTTAAACTATATATTCTTATAATTTTTTATTGACACAAGCAACTACAGAGTATATACTATACCCATAAAATAACAAAGCGAGGTGATCCAACCATGAGCCAAGGCATTCAGGTGGAGGTCTGGGGCAAATATGCGCTTTTCACCCGCCCGGAACTGAAGGTCGAGCGTGTTAGCTATGATGTGATGACTCCTTCTGCCGCGCGCGGGTTAATAGAATCCATATATTGGCACCCGGGATTGCGCTGGCATATTGACCGCATCCATGTGCTGCATCCCATTGCCTTTACCAACATCCGCCGCAACGAGGTGAAGGATAAAATTGTATCGTCCAATGTCCGTTCGGTCATGATGGGTGCGGACAAACCGCTCGCCCTCTATACCGGCGACAGCATCCAGCAGCGTGCCTCCATGGTGCTGACCGATGTGCGCTATGTCATTGACGCGCATTTCACCATGACCGACAAGGCCAATCCTACGGATAATCCGGGAAAATTTATTGATATTGCCCGGCGACGGCTGGCCCGCGGCCAATGCTATCATATGCCCTGTTTTGGCTGTCGGGAATTCCCCGCGCATTTCCGTGCGTGGCCGGGCGGCCCGATTCCAACCATTGACGAAACCCGCTCGCTTGGTTTGATGCTGTACGATATGGACTATTCCGATCCGCGCAGCATTCAGCCGACTTTTTTCCGTGCTGAGCTGGTTAATGGTGTGCTTGAGGTCGCGGGACAGGAGGTGCTGCGATGATTTTGCAGGCTTTATGCACCTACTATAATGCGCTGGCCGCGCGCGGTGAGATTTCCCCGCCCGGCTGGTGCAGCGCCAAGGTTTCGTTTGCGCTGGATATCGATGAAAACGGCGTACTGCATGGCGTAATACCGCTGAAAATCATTCCGCCGGGTGCGAAAAAAGAAGCACCGCAGCTTTTACAGGTGCCCGAGCAGGTCAAGAAGACTTCGGGCGTTTCCGCGAACTTTCTGTGTGAAAACAGCGCCTACTTTCTCGGCGTGGATGACAAGGGCAAGCCTGCCCGCTCGCTGCAATGCTTCGAAGCGGCGCAGACACTGCACGAACAGATTCTTTCCGGTGTGGACAGTCCGGCAGCGCGTGCGGTGCTGTCCTTTTTCTCGAAATGGAACCCCGAACAGGCCGCGGCGCATCCGGCACTCGCCCAATCCCTCGACGAAATCCGGAAAGGCGCTAATCTGATTTTCTCGGTGAATGGCCTGTATCCGCAGAATGACCCGGCCATCCGCGCAGCTTGGCAGGCACACCACGCCGCCAAATCGGACGACGCCATGAAGGGCCGCTGTCTAGTGACCGGACAGACCGCGCCGATTGCCCGTCTGCATCCGCCAATCAAGGGCGTCCAGGGCGCACAGTCCAGCGGTGCGTCGCTGGTTTCGTTCAACGCCACGGCTTTCGAATCCTATGGTCACGAAAATTCCGATAAAACCGGACAGGGACTCAATTCCCCGGTTTCGGAATCGGCCGCGTTTTCTTATGGAACCGTACTCAACCGTCTGCTGGCCGACCGTGAGCATGTGCAGTATATCGGGGATACCGCGGTGGTTTGCTGGGCGGAGGACGCTGAGCCGCTCTGTCAGGATCTGTTCTGCTGTGCGCTGTTCGGCGGCGCGTCCGACCGCATTACGCAAACCGATTTGTGGAGTGCAGTGGAAGCGCTTGCAAACGGCAATCCGATTGATGTCAGCGGCATTCCGCTGCATCCGCGCAACCATTTTTATGTGCTTGGCCTTGCGCCCAGCGCTGCGCGTTTGAGCGTGCGTTTCTTTTTGCAGGATACCTTTGGAAATATGCTCGCCCATGTGCAGGCGCATTATAAACGGCTGGAAATCGTAAGGCCGTCTTATCTGGAAAACGGCGCTCTGCCGCTCTGGAAATTGCTGAACGAGACCGTCAACCCCAACAGCCGCGAGAAAAAAGCTTCGCCGCCCATGGCAGGCGCAGTCATCCGTGCGGTCCTCAACGGCGGGATGTATCCGGCCTCGCTGTTTGAACAGACCATGATGCGCATTCGTGCCGAACAGGACATCACGTATGGCCGCGCGGCGATTCTGAAAGCATTTCTGCTGAAAAACAAACAATTCCATGCCCCAGAGGAGGTTTTGACCGTGGAACTGAACGAACAGAGCACCTATCTTCCCTATGTGCTCGGCCGGCTGTTTGCTGTGCTCGAGCGCGTGCAGCTTGACGCCAATCCGGGTATCAAAGCGACGATTAAAGACAAGTATTTCAATAGCGCATCGTCTACGCCCGCAACCATTTTCCCGCTGCTGACCAAGCTGTCGCAGAGCCATCTGCGCAAGCTGGACACCGGCCTGCGCATCACCCACGAAAAACGCATCACTGAGCTGGAAGGCCGTATCCATGAAACCCTGCCCGTGCGCCTGTCCCTGCCCGAACAGGGTGCGTTCCATCTGGGATATTATCATCAGGTACAGAAGCTGTTTGAAAAGAAAGTGAAGGAGGACTCGTAAAATGGCTGAACCGATCAAAAACCGTTATGAATTTGTCATTCTGTTCGACGTGGAGAACGGCAACCCCAACGGCGACCCGGATGCGGGCAACATGCCGCGTCTTGACCCGGAAACCGGCTATGGGCTGGTGACCGATGTTTGTCTCAAGCGCAAAATCCGCAACTTTGTTGAAACCGTCAAGGAGGACGCGGACGGCTACCGCATTTACATCAAGGATGGCGTACCGCTCAACCGCTCGGACGCAGAAGCCTTCGCGCATTGGAACATCGATGAAAAAACGATCAAGGAAGCCAAGAAAAAGGATGACAAGCTGGATGAAAAAATCCGTGACTTCATGTGCAGTCAGTTCTTTGATATCCGTACCTTTGGCGCGGTCATGACTACCTTTGTCAAGAACAATCTCAACTGTGGTCAGGTGCGCGGTCCGGTGCAGCTCGGCTTTGCCCGCTCGATTGACCCGATTGTACCGCAGGAAGTGACGATCACCCGCGTTGCCATCACGACCGAAGCCGACGCGGAAAAGAAGGGCACCGAAATGGGCCGCAAGCACATTGTTCCGTATGCGCTTTACCGCTGCGAAGGTTATGTTTCAGCCAACCTTGCCCGCAAAACCACCGGTTTTTCCGAGGATGACCTTGCGCTGCTCTGGCAGGCAATTCTGAACATGTTTGAAATCGATCACTCGGCCGCACGCGGCAAAATGGCTGTCCGGCAGCTCATCGTATTCAAGCACGACAGTGAACTGGGCAGCGCGCCCGCCTATAAGCTGTTCGATACCGTGACAGTCTCCCGCAAAGACGGCGTGATCAGCCCGCGCGCATACAGCGATTATACGGTGACGGTGGATACCGCCGCACTGCCTGAGGGCGTGTCCTGCACGCAGATGGTGTAACCGATTTCCGGGAAGAAGATTATCTTGCCCTTTCCGGTTTGCAGCATTTTGCTTTCTGCCGCCGCCAATGGGCGCTCATCCATATCGAACGGCAGTGGGCGGAAAATCTGCGCACGGTGGAAGGCCAGCTTTTGCACCAACGCGCCCACGATGCCGCACAGACCGAAAGCCGCGGCGATCTGCTGATCGTCCGCGGCCTGCGTGTGGTATCCCATCGTCTGCACGCCCAAGGCGTATGTGATGTGGTCGAATTCCACCGGGATGCTGCCGGGGTTTCCCTTGCCGGGCGGGAAGGGACATGGCTTCCCTATCCGGTCGAGTATAAAAAGGGCAAGCCCAATACCTATGGCGCGGATGAATTGCAGCTCTGTGCACAGGCGATGTGTCTGGAAGAAATGCTGCTTTGCACCATTCCCGAGGGCAGTCTGTTTTATGGGGAACCGCGTCGGCGCACGCGCGTTTCGCTGGATGCTGCACTGCGCGGTCAGGTCGAAGCAATGCTGAAGGAAATGAATGCGCTGTATACCCGCGGCCACACGCCAAAGGCTAAGCCGGACAAGGGCTGCAATGCCTGTTCGCTGAAAGATCTCTGTCTGCCACGGCTGGTGAAAGTACCGGCCGCGTCGGCCTATCTGCGGGCGCACCTGCCGGAAGAGGAGGGAGATGCATGAGAAAGCTTCTCAACACGCTGTTTGTTCTGAGTGAAGACAGTTATCTTGCGCTGGATGGTGAAACCGTGTTGGTGCTCGCCGGAGAGGAAAAACGCGGTCAATTTCCACTGCATACGCTGGAACATATCCTGTGCTTTTCGTACAAAGGCGCGAGTCCGGCGCTGATGGGAAAATGTGCGCGGAACGGGGTACATCTGGCATTTCTATCGCCGCGTGGCCGGTTTCTTGCCCGTGTCTGTGGAGAAAATCCGGGAAATGTCCTGCTTCGAAAAGCGCAATACCGAATTTCCGATGATGAAATGCAAAGCTGCCGATATGCGCGCAGCTTTGTGTTCGGCAAAGTCTATAACTGTCGTTGGAGTTTGGAGCGCACCAAACGCGATCATGCGCTGCGTGTTGATACCGAAGAACTTTCCCATGCGTCCTCTCTGCTCGCGAACAGTCTGCCCGGCATTCTAGCCGAAACCGATCTGGATACCCTGCGCGGTCTGGAAGGCCAAACCGCAGCAGTTTATTTTGGTGTTTTCAACGATCTGCTGCTCAGCCAGCGGGAAAACTTTGCTTTTACCGGCCGTTCGCGCCGTCCGCCGCTCGATCCGCTGAATGCCATGCTGTCTTTTGCATACAGTCTGCTGGCAAATGCATGTGCAGGTGCGCTGGAAAGTGTGGGATTGGATGCTTATGTTGGTTTTCTGCACCGCGATCGTCCGGGCCGCGCCTCACTTGCGCTCGACCTCATGGAAGAATTGCGGCCGTTATTTGCTGATCGGTTTGTAATCACGCTGGTGAACAATCGGATGATACGGCCAGAGCATTTTGATTATCAGCCCAGTGGGGCGGTATTGCTTACTGAAGAGGGACGGAAAGTTTTCCTGTCCGCTTGGCAAAAGCGGCTTACCGAACCGATCACCCATCCATATCTGAAGGAAAAACTGGTCTGGGGATTAGTACCCTATGTGCAGGCGCTTCTGCTTGCCCGTTGTCTGCGCGGAGATTTGGATGCATATCCTCCGTTTTTATGGAAATGAGGGATTGTCATGTTGATTTTAATCACGTATGATGTAAATACAACCGATGCAGCCGGTCGGAAACGTCTGCGGCAAGTTGCCAAACAATGTGTCAATTACGGACAGCGTGTACAGAATTCGGTATTTGAATGTCTGGTGGAGCCTGCACAATATAAGCAGCTTCAAGCCAAACTTTTGGCAATTATTGACGAAGAGAAAGACAGTCTGCGTTTTTATCATCTGGGCAATCGGTATCATACGAAAATCGAACATTTCGGTGTCAAGGATTCGTATGATCCGGAAGGAGTACTTCTTGTTTAACCGTTCGTTTCCTATCGCTAACCGGAAGCGATCATAAATCCGGAGAAGGTTCGCACCAGTTTAAGCAATTGCGAATGGGAATATTTCCAATTGAAAGCTCAAGTTACCTGTCCAGAATATGATATCCCCCTTTGCTATGTGCAAAATGCTGCAAAATTCCTTGTAATTTTGTAGATTTTTGCCGTCGTGCCCCTCGCGGGGCACGTGGATTGAAATGATCAGGGACAGCACGCGAGCTGTCATCATCCTGAGTCGTGCCCCTCGCGGGGCACGTGGATTGAAATAGATAGAACAGCGTCTGACCGCGCTCAAAACCGGTCGTGCCCCTCGCGGGGCACGTGGATTGAAATCGGACAATGCCGATCTGACCGAGGCGGCGCTGCTGTCGTGCCCCTCGCGGGGCACGTGGATTGAAATATCGTCTCGCCATCGTCAATGACAAGCCTTGATGTCGTGCCCCTCGCGGGGCACGTGGATTGAAATACGTCAGATCGTCAACGTATTCGACAGATAGCGTGGTCGTGCCCCTCGCGGGGCACGTGGATTGAAATGCGGATGCGCCGCGCATTTTCAGTTTCCGGCCAGTGTCGTGCCCCTCGCGGGGCACGTGGATTGAAATTGCAACAATATTCCGCCGCACCGAAGCCCGTTTGGTCGTGCCCCTCGCGGGGCACGTGGATTGAAATTTGACGCGGACTATGTGCAGATGCTGGAGGGATTCGTCGTGCCCCTCGCGGGGCACGTGGATTGAAATTCGTCCAGCGCACGACAGGTTTGTGCGCTGGCACAGTCGTGCCCCTCGCGGGGCACGTGGATTGAAATTATGAGGTCTGGAAGGACAAAGAAGTGGAAAGTATTGTCGTGCCCCTCGCGGGGCACGTGGATTGAAATGGGATAGCGCATTTACCCGCGCCGCGGTCTATGCGTCGTGCCCCTCGCGGGGCACGTGGATTGAAATAGAGACCTGCTGCGGTGATCGATCGACCGACACAGGTCGTGCCCCTCGCGGGGCACGTGGATTGAAATAGTAAACGCCTGCATACTGCACCTCCTGGTATAATGTCGTGCCCCTCGCGGGGCACGTGGATTGAAATAGATCCTCGCACAGCTCCACCACGCGTCCAACGTGCGTCGTGCCCCTCGCGGGGCACGTGGATTGAAATGATTGCGGCGGCGTGCTTGCGCTGATGTGCGCGGCGGTCGTGCCCCTCGCGGGGCACGTGGATTGAAATTGTAAGGAGTGATACACATGACACTGTACGAAAAGGTCGTGCCCCTCGCGGGGCACGTGGATTGAAATGTACTGGGAAGGCGAAAATAC
>JBJDZO010000251.1:0-2132 GCA_051868095.1 Butyricicoccus sp.
GGAGTTCTCAACCGCCATCGGGGTGTCGTAGGACTCGGGCACCGACGGGTTGCGGTGTGCGCAGTGCAGCAGCAGCGGCTCGCCGTACTTGCGGGTCTCAATGGCTTCCTTCAGCTGACGGTAGCCTGCGTCGTAGCGGCGCATGAAACCAACCTGTACCAGCTTCTTGCCGGCCTTCATCTCGGCCTCAACGATGCGCTTGCAGGCATCTGCCTTGGGCGCGAGCGGCTTCTCGCAGAAAACATACTTGCCGGCCTCGATGGCAGCCATGACATACTTCTCATGGAAGTTGTCCGCGGTGGTGTTGATGATGGCGTCGATTTCCGGATCATTGATCATGGCAATCGGATCCTCATAGCCCTTGATGCCGTACTTTTCGGCAACCGACAGGCCGAAAGCGGCGGACGGGTCCGCGCAGGCGACGACCTTGGCGCCCTGCAGTTTGGTGTTGATGCGTTCGATGTGGGTGCGGCCGATGCCGCCGGTGCCTACGAGGCCAATTCGGAGATCGTTCATGAGAATACCTTCCTTTTTCAAGTAGTTGTAGTTTGGAAAACATGTACGAGACCGGTCTCTTAACTTCCCAAAAGAAAACCCGCCTCCAGAGGGTCTGCATATCAGCGGAGAGGAGCGCGGTTTTTGGGATAAAAGTTCTTGCGATACCGGAGTCTCTCTTTACGAGTCCGGTCTCTTAAGTGTGATTAGATTATAGCACGGCGTTTTTGGATTTGTATACAGGGATTTTGCACAGCTTTTCGGAAATTTTTTTAGGCACTTTCCCCAAGCTCGCCGCAGCCGTATTTCCACGGAAAAGACCAAGGGCCCACGCGGAATCCACGTGAGCCCAAGAGAGAAAGAATAGGGAGAAAATAATTGAAATTAGCCGAGAATTTCGCTCATCTTGACCGGACGGCCTTCCTTAAAGGACTTCGCTGCCGCCATCGCGATGGCAACCGGCATCAGGCCGTCCTTAGCGCCGACCGGCGTTGCGGTGTCGTTGAGAATGGCTTCGGTGAAGTCCTTGGCCTCCTGGATGAACGCATTGTTGTAGCGCTCGAGGAAGAACCAGGTCGGCTTGGCGATTTCCACGCCGTCCGCGGTCGAAATCATAGCCTGATCGTCCAGATCGTTGGAAACCTGTACGCAGCCCTTGTCGCAGTGGACCTCGGTGCGCTGGTCGTAGCCGTAGTGGGATGCACGGCTGTTGTCGATGACGCCGAGTGCGCCGTTCTCAAACTTGAGCATGATGATTGCGGTGTCTACGTCGTCGTACTTGTCGTAGCCTTCGCCGGACAGCGCGGCGCCGTATGCGGTGACCTCGGTGACTTCCGAGCAGGACAGGTAACGAACCATGTCGAAATCATGGATGGTCATGTCCATGAAGATGCCGCCCGAAGTCGCGATGTAGCTCATCGGCTGATGATCGGGGTCGCGGGAAGATACCTTGACGATGTGCGGTGCGCCCAGCTTGCCGGAAGCAACGACGTCGTGCACCTTCTTGTGGTTGTGGTCAAAGCGGCGGACAAAGCCAACCTGCAGCTTGACACCGGCCTTTTCGGTCGCGGCAATCGCCTCGCGGATCTTATCCAGATCGGTATGAATCGGCTTCTCGCAGAAAACATGCTTGCCGGCCTCGGCAGCGCGCTTGATCATCTCTGCGTGTGCGTCGGTCGAGGTGCAGACGAAAACCGCTTCGATTTCCGGATTTGCGAAGATGTCCTGCGGATCCTTGGAGCAGTTCTGGATGCCGAGGCTCTGCGCGAACGCGATGGTGTCATCGTTCAGGAAGGGGTCAGCGATGGCAACGACCTCTGCGGCCGGAACCGACTGAACCAGATTGGTGATGTGCAGACGGCCGATGCGGCCCGCGCCGAGGACACCGATTTTTACTTTCTTAGACATGATGGGTACTCTCCTTTATAAAAATGATTTTCAGGCTTTCAGGAACGGTGCGCAGCATTCTGCACCCATTTTGATGACTTCTTCCGCGTCCATATCCCAGTATTCGGGGCGGAACAGCTCAAGGCAGGCCGGGCCGTCATAACCGGCGTCCATCACCGCTTTGCTGATGTCTGCGACCGGGATGCAGCCCTTGCCGGGCATGATGCGGTGGCAGTGATCGAGAACGCGCA
>JBJDZO010000252.1:0-2127 GCA_051868095.1 Butyricicoccus sp.
CGGGGACCGGATGTCGATTTTTTCGCCGTGCAGCCAGACCTCACCGCTTTCGCGTTTGGTCACGCCGAACAGCGACATAATCAGTTCCGAGCGCCCGGCGCCCATCAGACCGGCCATGCCGACAATTTCACCGCGGTGTACGTCAAAGCTGACGTTACAGAACTCTTTTTTGCGGGTGAAATTCCGGATGGACAACACCGGTTCACCGATTTCCGCTTTCTGCTTCTGGAAGATATTCGACAGTTCGCGGCCAACCATCAGGTTGATGAGCTTTTCTTTGTCCAGTTCGCTGGCCGGTTTCGCGGCGATGAACTGTCCGTCACGCAGCACGGTGATGTCGTCCGCGATGGTAAAGACCTCGTCCATCTTGTGGGTGATATAAATGATCGAAATCCCCTGGGCCTTCATGTCCGCGATCATTCGAAACAGATGCTGCACCTCGACCTCGGTGATGGCCGAAGTTGGCTCGTCCATGATCACAAGGTCGGCGTCATACGAAATCGCTTTGGCGATCTCGATCATCTGTGTATTTGCCATACTCAGGTTTTTCATTTTTTCGGTCGCCTTGACCGGGATGTTCAGCCGCTTGAGCAGCTGCTCGGTGCGTTCGATGCCCGCCTTACGGTTGATGAACGGGCCGTGCATGGTTTCGCGGCCCAGATAGATGTTTTCCGCCACTGTCATTTCCGGAATCGGGGAAAGCTCCTGATGAATCATGGCAATGCCGTTTGACAGGGCGTCGTGTGGATTGGTCAGATGAAGGACTTTGCCTTTGAACAGGATGGTGCCGCCTTCTTCGGGATGGTTGATGCCAATGAGGCACTTCATCAGCGTGGATTTGCCCGCGCCGTTTTCGCCCATCAGTGCATGCACGGTGCCCTTGCGGATGTGTAGCTGCACATCGTCGAGCGCCTTGACGCCCGGGAACTGGACGGTGATGTGATCGGCTTTCAGGATGTATTCGTCCGTCATTGCTTGCGCCGCCTTTCTGCATGATTCCCCCCTGCCCGAAGGCAGGGGGAAACGGGATGTTACATGATGCTTGCCCACAGATCCTGATACTTCTGGGACAGATCCGGGGTAATCAGCTCGTAATCGACCAGAATCGTCTTTTCGACTTTCTCACCCTTGACCGCCTTCATGGCTGCGTCCATCGAGCCCCGCGCCTGACCGGAAGCGTTCTGGAATACGTCGATCAATTCCTTGCCCTCGTCCATGTACTGCAAACCGTCCGGGGTACCGTCAATGCCGCCGACCAGAATGCCGTCCTTACCGACTGTCATGCCCGCGCTCTCCATAGCGAGGATGGCGCCAATCGCCAGCTCGTCGCATTCGCCGATGACGATATCAAATTCCGTGCCGGACTGGATCAGGTCTTCGGTCAGAGCCATGGCCTTGGCGCGCTCCCAGTTCTTGGCGTTCTGGAGATAGACAATTTCCATATCGTCGTACTTATCGACGACTTCCTGAATACCTTCGGTGCGCAGGCGAGCCGCTTCGTGCGTTGCCTCACCGGCAATAACGGCAACCTTGCCCTTGTAGTTGGCAATCTCCGCGATGTTCTCCATCACAATCTCACCCGAACGCTTGGAGTCGCCGCCGCAGTATGCGGTTGCTTCCTCCTGGTTGGCGAACGGACGGTTGACCGATACCACCGGGATGCCGGCCTCATTGCAGACGTCCACAATCGGCGCCGAGCTGTCGGTTTCCACCGGGTTGCAGATGACGGCAGCGCAGCCCTCAGAGATAAACTGCTCGACCTGACCGAGCTGCGTATTGATGTCGTTCTGTGCGTCGGTAAAGACGAATTCGAATTCGTCCTTGTTTTCCTCGGCGTACAGGTTCATCTCGTCGATCAAATAGGAGATCCACTGATCGTCGTAGGTGGACATGGCAATACCGATTTTGGGCTTGCTGCCGGACGAAGCCTTGCTGCTGTCGTCCGCGGCAGAACTGTCCCCGCCGCTTGTGCATCCGGCCATAGACAGAACCATACTGGCGGACAATGCCGCGGCGATCCACGATACCATACGTTTTTTCATAGTCTTTGCTCTCCTTTTCTCTACTGCTCCTCGAACTCGTCATATTGACGAATTCCTTTGATGTTGACGATAGTATATCATGCAT
>JBJDZO010000253.1:0-9367 GCA_051868095.1 Butyricicoccus sp.
ACCCCGGAATCCATGTAGGCACAATACCACGGACGAAACAGCTGCATTTCCAGATTCTCCGGAATCCATATCGCAGCCGGACGTTCGGAAAGCGGACGCGGCGCAGGCGGAGCCTGCTCAAGCAGCTTCGTCAGTATATCGCCGGTCTGGGCCGTGCAAGCTGCAATTGTCTGCTTCAGGCTCTCCCGCCGCTCTTGGATGTCCTCCGGAGAGAAGGAACCGCCGAGGGCTTCTACCCGATCTTTTTGCTGCGGAAGCTCCTTTTGGAGCAGAGCGGCACAGCGGTGAAACGCCGCCGCGCAGGGTACGAGAAAATCTTCGACGCACTCGCTTTCCGCAATTTTACGCTGCCGTTTTGCCAGCAGGGCGCTGCGGCACAGGGCTTCGGCGTGCCGCAGCTCTGCATCGAAGACCGCCCGATATTCTTCCAGCCGCCGGGCCATTGCGCCGCTCTGCTCGGAGGCACTCATCGCGCAGACCGCGAAATATTCCTGCCGTTCGGGCGGCAGCGCATCGCTGTTTGCCAGTCCGAGCGCCTTGTCGGCATACTGCTGATACATCTGCACGAGCAGCAGACATTCCCCGTTGTGATTGCGCTCCAGCATGGCAGGAGCAAGCGACAGCTCGCTTTCATCCACCCACTTGTTGTTCATAGCAAGGGCCAGAGCGTTCTCCACTGCGGACGGGCGCGCGCGATACAACGTGATCAGTTGGTACTGCGCTTCTACCCCGCGGGCGCTGGGTTCGTTGCGTACCCGACAATAACAGCAGACCAACACCGCAGTCAGCAATTCCATCGCTTCCTTGGAAGTGCCGCTTGTCATCTCATTTTCGGGGGGTGCCGCAGCCAGCAGACCGATCAGTTCGTTTGCAAGTGCAAACGCAATTTCCTGCGAGGTATTGCTGTATTTGGCCGGATCCAGCCGGTCCAGCAGTTTCAGCATCAGCTCACACAGCGCAGGATCCCGCCAAATCTCGCGTGTGACCTCCGTGCTGTTCCCGCACGGCGAAAGTGCCTGTGTGGGCACCAGACAGGGCGGTTGTTTGGCGGGTTTTTCGACTCGAACCAGACCAAGCTCCAAAAGCCTTGTGATCTGCCGGCTGCCTTCCAGCTCGGCACCCCGAAGCAGCCCTTCCTGCAGCGCTGTGCGAAACGGGGCAAGCAAGGCGCACAAGCGCTGTGCAGACCGCCCTTCCGCAGGAACCTCCTGTATCTGAGAAAACCCATGGCCGCTGCACCGCAGACTTTGCGCAATCAGTTCGGCGAGCAGCGCAGGAATATGAGATTCCAGCGGTACTCCCCGATACCAGTCCACAAACAAGTGCGCAGCGGACGACGCCCAGGGATTCAGACCGCGGATGCGCAGCAGCAGTGTTTCGGTGGCGCTGCCCGAAAAATGCGGATGATGTTCGTATGCTTTCAGCAGGCTGCCCGCCATTCGGTGCAGGTGTTCCCGGATGTGTTCGCAGTCCTCATCCAGCTCCGTGAGGCAGTCCCACAGCCCGCTGCGCAGTTCTTCCGGATGAGTTTCCAGATTTTGCGCAGCCACCAGACGGTACATCGGATACTTTTCCCCCGTGCAGGACAAATCACGGCTGCGCTCCGAAGGCCTGTCTGCATGATAGTCCTCATTGCGCAAAAGTACACCCATGATCCGGCTGTACGTTTTGCAGGCCTTGTTTCCCCGGTTCTGGTGCAGCGCATCCAGCACGTCGCTGAGACACAGGCCGCCATCCGGCATGGGCAGCGGGTCAGTACCTGCAACGCAGAAATCCAGATAGTGCGCCAGCGCCGACCGGTATTTGCCAGCCAAATCCTTATATGACCGGCAATGAATCTCATAAATCTCCGCTTCGTTCCTCTGTTCCAGACTTCGAGTATCCATCTGCTGCCGATCGATCCACGCCTGAACATGTTCGAATACCGAGCGGGTATATTCCTGTGCGGTAGCGCTGCTGCAGCCTTTCGTATCCGTCAGCCAGCGATAAAATGCATCCCTTACCGAGTTTTCCATGCAAGCACCTCCCCTTTATTTTCAGTATAGCGAAAAATTGGAGAATGAGCAAGTCGAGCCGCAAAAACACCCGCTTGCTTGTGCTATTATTGTCTGGCGCAAGTGTATTCTGGTTCATAAATCTTAATTTCGGGATAGGCTCTAAATCAGAGGTTCCCTAGTATAGCAATGCAGAACATTCTTCCCTTATATGGCATGGGGAAGCGGTACAGAATACCATTCAACATGATATTCTTCGCGAACTGCCGCCGCAGGATGAATAAGAATGCCCCCATGAAGATTCTTTTCCGAAAAAACGTGGACATATGGACAGAAGCGATATATAATAAAAAATTAAGGGAATTTTATTCCGTACAAAAATGGAAAGCGCACCATAAATATGATTTTTATGGACAAGAAAAACGGAGGGGGCTATGTGATATATGCATGAAAAACAGACACTATGGATTCTTGTCTGTGTAATCTGTGTGTCGGCACTTTTGGGCGCGGGAATTCTCCTGCGGAAGAATACTGCTGCCCCTGCACCATCCAACAGCGAGGAGGATTCTATGGAGGACGCTACACACGCAAACCGCTTTCTCGACATCGCAGAGCTGGAAAACGCAAGACAGCTTGGCGGATACATAGGCGCTGACGGCAGACCGGTCAAGGATGGACTGCTGCTTAGAACCGCGGGGCTGGACAAATTGTCCGATGAGGCTGCCGAGGAGCTTGCAAAACAGTACGCGATGGAATACATTGTGGATTTCCGTATGGAATACGAGAGAGCGCGTGCCGCTGATAAAGAAATTCCCGGAGCCGAGAACGAATGGATCACCGTATATGAGATGGATATGACCGATCCGGAAGTCGCCGCAATGATGGGCAGAATCATTAAGGCGGGGAACGAGCTGCAAAAGAGCGTGGAATACGCGAAAACCGGCAGGCTTGCCTCACTGTACACCGAAATCCTCCTGAGCGAGCGCGGTCAGAAGGGCTATGCGAGGTTCTTTGAGATCCTTCTGAACGCGGACGGCCCGGTACTGTGGCACTGCACCTACGGCAAGGACAGGACAGGCGTTGCCGCTGCACTGGTATTGTACGCGCTGGGTGTGGACGAGGACACCATTATGGAGGACTTTCTTCTGACGAACGAAGTCTACCGGGAAAACATTACCAAGCTGGAAGCCGGGCTGAAAGCCGCCGGATATGACGATGCGGTGGTCGGGGAAGCCCAAGCCATGGCGGGCGTGAAGGGCGAATATCTGGCAGCTGCCTTTGACGCCGTCAAAAAAGAATATGGTTCGATTGAGGACTATATTCGCAACCAGCTCGGCGTCTCCGATGAAGCGCTGTACCAGCTGAGAGAAAAATATCTCGAAAGAAATGCATAAATAAAAAGGAGAAAAATAGTATGGAAAGCAAATTTCAAAACGGCGTTCTGGCTGTAAAACTTGTCAGCAAAGTGGACACCTCCAACGCAGCTGAGGTGGAAAAGGAGCTCTTCGGTCTGCTCGATCAGTATAAACCGGGAAAGGTCATTCTGGACGCTCAGGATCTGGAATATATCTCTAGCGTGGGTCTGCGGATGGTACTGCGGCTGAAAAAGACCGTGGACGATACCCGCATTGTAAACCTCTCTCTGGAAGTATATGATATTTTTGATATGACCGGTTTTACCAGCATCCTGGATGTTCGGAAGGTACTCCGGGAAATCTCTGTGGAAGGGTGCGAGATCATCGGCAAGGGCGGTCACGGCACCGTCTACCGCTTGGACGGCGATACCATCGTGAAGATTTTCGGAGAGAAGGAGCCCTTCGATGAAATCGAGCGGGAAATCTCCTACTCCAAGAAAGCCTTCGTTTTCGGTATCCCCACGGCCATTTCCTACGATGTTGTCAAGTGCGGCAGCTGTTACGGCGTGGTGTACGAACTCATCAACGCGGATACCCTGACCAACTGGCTCTGCGCTCACCCGGAAACGCTGGATGAGTACGCCGTGAAGTATGGCACCATCATCAAAACCCTTCACGAAACCGAAGCCGATACCGGTATCTTCGGCAACATCAAGGATCTGTACAACAAGTGGGTGGACGACATGGCCATCTATTACAATCCCGAGGAACTGGCGATCCTGCACGATGTCATTCACAGCATCCCCGATAGCAACACCTTTGTCCACGGCGACATCCATACCAAGAATATGATGGTGCAGGACGGCGAGCTGCTGTTTATCGACATGGCTGACCTGACTTACGGCCACCGGATTTTTGATTATGCCGGTATGGCGCTGACCCACATTATGGCCAATCAGTATGTCAAGTATGTGATGGGCATCGACAATGATACCGCCCAGAAGCTTTATTTCACTGCGCTGAAAATAAACTTCCCCGGAAAAAATGATGCCGAGCTGGAACGGATTCATAAGGTTATTATGGGCTATGCGGGTATTAAATACGCCATTAGTCCCGCAGTCAATAAAAATCAGGATCCCCAGCTCTGTCAGGCGATCATCGCAAAGGCCAAAGAGCAGATTATTCCCAATGCAAAGCAGCTCATTGGCGCCATTGATTTCTGATAAAATAAACCATTCGCCTGCGCCGAAAAATATGCCGCTCAGGCGCGTGGCGGCATATTGACCGACATCGAGTTCAGCCGAAGATCGCTGATCCGGAAACCGCTGACGATGCCGGAAACAATCGGCCGGAATCCTCTGTCCCTTGGGCGCAAGCGAAGTTTTTTCAGCATATGCAAACACCCCGTTCGCAAATGGACGAATGGGGTGTTTTTTTATGAAGTTTCGCGTTTTTGCAGGCGGATGCGATTGTAAATCAGATGCAGGGTCATCGCGTCAGAGGCTGCGGTGGGATCATGGGCTCGGACGGCATCCACGATGGCACGGTGCGACTGAATGGTTTCCTCGCGCAGCCTGGCCTGCGTCATCTCGATGAACATGCCGATTGCCTTGAAAATAATCGGCTCCAAATTGGGAATCACCAGATTGCCGCTGATTTCGCCCAGCTTCGCATGAAACGCCGCGTCTTCCTGCGCGTGGGACTCGCCCAGTTCGTATTTGCGCTCGACCGCGTCCGCGAGCGCAGACAGCTCGTCAGCCTGCGCGGCAGTGGCATTCTGCGCGGCAAGAGCCGCGATACGCGGTTCAATCATCATGCGAAATTCGACCAGATCAGCCACCAGCTTTTGCTTGTCCTTGATAAACGTGAAACCGAGTGGGTCGTCCGCGATGCCGGTGTTGCCGCTGACGAAAATGCCCGCGCCGTGGCGCACCTCCAGAATGTTGCGGGACGCCAGCATGCGCACGGCTTCCCGCAGCGTGCTGCGGCCCACGCCCAGTCGTTCGGCCAGCTCCTTTTCGTTGGGCAGCTTGTCGTTTTGCTCCAGCCCGTGCTCGACGATGTGCGCAATCAGCGCGTCGGCCGTCTGCTCAGACAGCGATTTGCTTTCTTCAGCCATGCGTTCGCCTCCTTTTCTTCTCTTATTGTATCCCGAAACATCATACTTCGCAAGCAGATATCTCCGAAAAGTCATCTGATGTATTTCCCCGCATATCATCAGATGACTTTGTGATATTATACAGAAAACGGAAGGAGAAATTGTGCGCATCGACAAAGCAGGTTCGCAGATTATACAGGATTATTCCCGCAAAATTAGGAGAATATCCGAAAATAATTTGCTGTATTGACCTTTTGCGTGATCTGCACTATAATGAGATCAACAAGAAAGAGAGCAGATGAATTCGAAGGAATTCCCTTGAATTCATCCGATAAATCCGGGAAAATACGCTGAGAGGAGTCAAAGAGATATGATGACAAGTCAGGAAATTCGTAAGCTCGCCCCCGAGCAGGATCCGCTGCGTATGGGCATGGGCTGGACGGTGGACGATCTGTCCAAGCCGCAGATCATGATTGAAAGCACCTTTGGCGACAGCCATCCGGGCAGCGCGCACCTGCTCGAGCTGGTGAATGAAGCGGCCGCAGGCGTGAAGGAGAGCGGCGGCAAGGCAGCGCGCTACTTCGCTACCGACATCTGCGACGGTATGGCACAGGGCCACGACGGCATCAACTATTCGCTGGCCAGCCGCGACACCATCGCAAACATGATCGAAATTCATGCGGGCGCGACTCCGTTTGACGGCGGCGTGTTCGTCGCATCGTGCGACAAGGCGGTGCCCGCTCACTTGATGGGCATTGGCCGAGTCAATATGCCGTCCATTCTGGTCACCGGCGGCGTTATGGACGCAGGCCCCGACTTGCTGACCCTCGAACAGATCGGCATGTACAGCGCCCAGTGCCAGCGCGGCGAAATCACCGAGGACAAGCTGACCTATTACAAGCAGCATGCCTGCCCGTCGTGCGGTGCGTGCTCGTTCATGGGCACCGCTTCCACCATGCAGGTCATGGGCGAGGCACTCGGTCTGATGCTGCCCGGTTCGGCGCTCATGCCCGCAACCTGTGCCGACCTGCGTGCGGTGGCAGCCGAAGCCGGCCGGCAGGTCATGCATCTGGCAAAGCAGGGTCTGAAACCCCGCGACATCGTCACCCGCGAATCGTTCGAAAACGCGATCATGGTGCACGCAGCAATCTCCGGTTCGACCAATTCGCTCATCCACATGCCCGCCATCGCGCACGAGTTCGGCATTGAGCTGGACGCCGAGCTGTTCGACCGCATGCACCGCGGCGCGCACTACCTGCTCGACATCCGCCCGGCAGGCAAGTGGCCGGCGCAGTACTTCTACTATGCAGGCGGCGTGCCGCGCATCATGGAGGAAATCAAATCCATGCTGCATTTGGACGCGATGACCGTCACTGGCAAGACGCTTGGCGAAAACCTCGAAGAACTGAAGCGGAACGGCTTTTATGATAAGTGCGACGACTACTGTGCCAAGGTCGGCCTGACCTGGCAGGACATCATCCATCCGTTTGACAAGGCGATCGGCACCGACGGTGCGATTGCGATTCTGAAGGGCAACCTTGCCCCCGAAGGTGCGGTCATCAAGCACACCGCCTGCCCGAAGGAGATGTTTGAAGCCACGCTGCGCGCCCGTCCGTTTGACAGCGAAGAAGAAGCGATTGCGGCCGTGCTCAAGCACGAGATTCAGCCGGGTGACGCGGTCTTTATCCGCTACGAAGGCCCGAAGGGCAGCGGCATGCCCGAAATGTTCTATACCTCAGAAGCGATTTCGTCCGATAAGGAGCTGGGCCGTTCGATTGCACTCATCACCGATGGCCGTTTCTCGGGCGCGTCCACCGGCCCATCCATCGGCCATGTTTCCCCGGAAGCCGCGGACGGCGGCCCGATTGCCCTCGTAGAGGAGGGCGACCTTATCCGTATCGACATCCCGCAGCGTATTCTCGCCATTGTAGGCGCAAACGGCGAAGCCAAGACCCCGGAAGAAATGGATGAAATCCTTGCCGCGCGCCGCGCGAAGTGGCAGCCCAAGGCGGCAAAATATCCGTCCGGCGTGCTGAAAATCTTCTCCGAGCACGCGGTTTCCCCGATGCAGGGCGGCTACATGAAGTAAAACCGAACAGAGAAAGAGGTAAAAGACATGGATACTACATTTGCAGCAGACCCCACCCGACTGGTACTTGCCGCACTGTGCGGCCTCGGCATCCTCCTGTTCCTGATTATCAAAGCCAAATTCCAGCCCCTGATTGCCATTCTGCTGTCCGCGCTCAGCATCGGTCTTATTGCGGGCATGCCGGTGACGATGATCACCGACACGGTCACCAAGGGCATGGGCGAAACCCTCAAGGGCATTGCGCTGCTCGTTGGCCTCGGCTCGATGTTCGGCGCGATTCTGGAGATTTCGGGCGGCGCCGAACGCATCGCCCTGACCATGATGCGGCGCTTCGGCGAAAAACGTGCTCCGTGGGCGCTCGGCCTGACCGGCATGGTCGTCGCCATCCCGGTATTCTTCGATGCAGGCCTGATTATCCTGATCCCGCTGGCGTTCTCGATTGCCCGCCGCGCGAAAAAATCCACCCTGTTTTTTGTTATCCCGCTGCTTGCTGGTTTGGCGGTCGGCCATGCGTTCATTCCGCCCACGCCCGGCCCTGTGCTGGTCGCAAACATTCTGGGCGTCGATCTCGGTCTGGTCATCGGTCTGGGTCTCGTATGCGGTCTGGTCGCCATGATCTGCGCCGGCCCGATCTTTGGCCGTTACTGCGGCAGCAAGTACGATATCCCGGTGCCGCCGCAGTATCTGGACGCCCCGGAATTTGAAGAAAGCAAGCTGCCGTCGTTTGCGAGCGTAGTTGGCATCATTCTGATTCCGCTGTTCCTCATTCTCATCAATTCGGTGCTCGGCATGTTCCCGGAAGGCTCAGCCGTCGATGTCATCCGTCCGGTATTCTCCTTCCTCGGCACCCCGTTTGTCGCCCTGCTGCTGGCGACCATCGCGGCCATGTTCCTGCTCGGCATCAAGCACGGCTATTCCCGCGAAGAGCTGGAAAAGGTCATGACCAAATCTCTGGAGCCGACCGGCCTCATCCTGCTCGTGACCGCGGGCGGCGGCGTGCTGCGCTATATGCTGCAGGACTCCGGTTTGGGCGAGATCATCGGTAATGTAGTCGCAGCGACTCCGCTGCCGATTGTCGTTGTTGCGTTCCTGATTGCAGCCGCAGTCCGTATTTCGGTTGGTTCGGCCACCGTTGCCATGACCATGGCTGCCGGTATTGTCGCGGCCATGCCGCTGGTTTCCGGCCTTGCCCCGCTGCATCTGGCCTGCATCACCATGGCCATCGCGGGCGGCTCGACCGCGTTCTCCCACTTCAATGACTCGGGCTTCTGGCTGGTCAAGTCGCTGTGCGGTCTGGACGAAAAGACCACCTTCAAAACCTGGACGATGATGGAAAGCATCGTCGGTATCAGCGGCTTTGTGGTCGCGCTGCTGGTATCGCTCGCGGTATAAACCTTTTTCGTAAAAAAGAACCCCTGAAGAATTTCTTCAGGGGTTCTTTGTATTCGCTCAATCATTTCCCGGCTATACAAGGCAGCAGCGGAAAGTCCATACGCCAGTGGTGTCAGGAAAACAGGATCGCCTACTCCATGTTTATGCGGCGGCAGAAGCAGCCGGACACATCCGAATTTAGACCCTATTCTGTTCAATGGAAAATATATCTGCTATAATGTCATGTATAAAACGGAGGTGATTTCCATGATCTACTGTATGTCGGACATCCACGGTGAAATTGACCGGTACCACGAGATGCTGAATCGGATCCAATTTTCAGAGAAGGATTTGCTCTATATCATTGGCGATGTCATAGATAGAGGTCCTGGAGGTATTGATATCATCAAAGAGCTCATGAATACCCCCAATATCATCCTGCTGCTTGGAAACCACGAGC
>JBJDZO010000254.1:0-2110 GCA_051868095.1 Butyricicoccus sp.
GTTTTTGAGTCTGCTTACTTCTTTGTATCAGTATAGCATGCCTGCCGTCCTGCGTCAAAGAAAAGGTGTTATTTTGCCGCAGATTCCACGTTTTCCATGGTTTCAACCGGCAGAACGGACAGTTCTTTGTCAATTTTTTTGGCGAAGCCGGTCAGGGTCTTGCCCGGGCCGATCTCACAGCCGGTCTTGAGGCCGGCCGCCATGCCGTTCGCCATGAGTGCCTTCCAGCGTACCGGAGAGATCATGTGCTGTTCGAGATGCGCGGGCATGTCGCTGACATCCAGAAGCTGGCCATCCAGATTGGAGTAAACCGGCATGGTGGGCGTGGAGAAGGTGAAGTCCGCGAGGAAGGTGCGCAGCTCGGCCGCAGCATCTGCCAGCAGCGGAGTATGGAACGCACCGCTGACCGCAAGCGGCAGCGCACGGCGCGCACCGGCAGCCTTGCACTTTTCAATGGCTTCATTCAGCGCGGCGCGCTCGCCTGCAATGACCAGCTGGCCGGGGCAGTTGTAGTTGACCGGGCGCACGATGCCGCAGGTGACTTCGGCACAAATCTGCTCGATCACGCTATCGTCCAGACCGAGTACGGCCGCCATGCCGCTGTCCATCGCATCGGCGGCAGCCTGCATGACCTGACCGCGCTTGCGCACGATCTTGATGCCGTCCTCAAGCGAAACAATGCCGGACGCAGCAAGTGCAGTGTATTCGCCGAGCGAGAAGCCTGCGCAGGCTTCAAAGGAAACGCCCGCCTCACGCAGCGCCGCAAGCGCTGCCATGGAGTGGGTAAAAATCGCAATCTGCGAATTGACAGTGCGGGAAAGCTCTTCCTGTGTGCCTTCAAAGCACAGCTTGGCTACGTCAAGACCGGCCACGTCGGACGCGCACGCAAAAACTTCACGTGCCGCCGCACTGCCTTCGTACAGGCTCTGTCCCATGCCGGGATGCTGTGCTCCCTGACCGGGGAACAGGGCAAATCCGTATGTCATGTGAATGTCCTCCTTCATGTGTCAAAAAAGTTTGGGAATGCTGGATGTTCGGTTCCCTTCCGGACTTTTTTGCGGGGATAGAGAGGAAAGTGTTGACATCCAGATTCGGGTTTATTATAATATTATCGAGTTATTTTGTCAATCAAACAAAAGCAAAGACCACGATGCCTTCTGGCAGAAGGGTTTTATTTTTTAGTGTATTACTTAGCATTTCAAAATAATTGTGCTTTCGACAGGGAGGGCGAACGAGATTTTAAGCAAGATCATCGGAGTCGGGTCCTATAAGCCCGAATACCGGCTGACGAACAGCCGGCTGGAAGAACTGGTGGATACCAGCGACGAATGGATCGTCAAGCGCACCGGTATTCGTGAACGCCGTATTTCCATGGGCGAAACTACGTGGGAAATGGCTCTGAAGGCCGGACAGGCCGCGCTGACAGATGCGGGTCTCGCCGGGGAGGAGATTGACCTCATTCTGGCCACCACCGCGACACCGGATAGCTACACCCCAACCGTTGCCTGCATGTTACAGGACAAGCTGGGTGCGGAGCATGCGATGGCGTTCGACCTGAGCGCGGCGTGCTCGGGCTTCGTATATGCAAGCGATGTGGCGGACAGCTACATCCGCGCGGGCAAGGCGAAAAATGTGCTTGTCGTATCGGCGGAGCGCCTGAGCAGCATCATCGACTACACCGATCGTTCGACCTGTGTCATTTTTGGCGATGGCGCGGGTGCGGCAGTCTACACTGCGGCAGATGACGGCTGCGGCATTCTTTCTACATACATGCGTGCGGACGGAAGTCTCGGACATGCGCTGTTTGCGGGCGCGCTGCCGGTGGAAACCGATCCGCTGACCGGCGACCGCACGATTGAAACCAAACATCGTTTCCTCAAAATGGGGGGCAGCGAAGTATTCCGCTTCACTGCGGCGGCAGTGCCGGACGCGATTGACAACGCGCTGAGCCGTGCGGGCATTCAGGCGGACGAGGTGGATTGGTATGTGCTGCATCAGGCCAATCAGCGCATCCTGCATATGGTCGCGACCCGGTATGGTCTGGACGAGAGCAAGGTTTACGTGAATATCGACCGGTTTGGCAACACCTCATCGGCGTCCATTCCGCTTT
>JBJDZO010000255.1:0-2106 GCA_051868095.1 Butyricicoccus sp.
CGCTGGATGCCCATGGACAAGTGGGACGATTGTGGCGGCGTTGTAAGTCCGTATGATCTGGAGGGCCGTGCCTGTTATGGCGGTCTCGACCTGTCGAGCACATCCGACTTGACCACGCTGGTTTTGGTATTCCCTCCGAACGATGAAACGGAACCATACATTGTGCTGCCATTCTTCTGGCTCCCGGAGGAAACGCTGCAGCTGCGTGTCCGGCGCGACCACGTCATGTACGACAAGTGGCAAAAGCAAGGCTACCTGATGACCACCGAAGGCAATGTGGTGCATTACGGCTTCATCGAGCAGTTCATCTGCCAGCTGGGCGAGCGCTACAACATCCGCGAGATTGCCTACGACCGATGGAATGCGACCATGATGGTACAGGCGCTTCAGGATGACGGCTTCACCATGGTTCCTTTCGGGCAGGGCTATAAGGATATGTCCCCGCCGACCAAGGAGCTGATGCGCCTCGTTCTGGAGCACAAGATCAACCACGGTGGACATCCGGTGCTGAGATGGAACATGGACAATGCCTTCGTCCGCACTGATCCGGCGGGCAACGTGAAGATCGACAAAGAAAAATCCACCGAGAAGGTGGACGGCGCGGTTGCGCTGGTGATGGCACTCGACCGGGCTTTGAAGAACAATAATGGCGGCTCCGTGTATGATGATCGCGGGCTGCTTTTCATTTGAGGTGAAACATGCCAAGAACACCCAAACGTCCCTGCCGCTATCCGGGATGCCCCAATCTCTGCGACAGCGGTGTGTACTGCCGCAAACACAGCGAGTACAGCGCCGACAGGATGCGCGGAAGTGCCGCAGAGCGCGGATATGACGGCAAATGGCGTACCGCTCGAGACCGATACCTGCGGCGCAATCCGCTGTGCGCCGAGTGCCTGAAGGCGGGCATCATCACCCCGGCGACGGTTGTGGATCACGTTATCCCGCATCGGGGCAACAAGCAGCTGTTCTGGGACGAAAAAAACTGGCAGCCCCTTTGCAAAGACTGCCATGACAGGAAAACCGGCTTCGAGCTTTAACAGAAATTGGCGTTGCAAACTTAGCATAATTGTGCTAATATTGTAGTAGCAATTATGAAGGGGAGGTGATGTCATGTCTCAGATTCGCCCTGTCTCTGACTTGCGCAATAGCTTTGCCGATATTTCCCGAACTGTTCATGAAACCCGAGAGCCGGTTATTCTGACGAAGAATGGCTATGGTGACATGGTTGTCATGTCGTATGAGGAGTATCAGAGCATCCAGTATGAAATGGGTGTTACCCGGGAGCTGCGTGCCGCAGAATTGGAGTCAGAAACCACAACTGAACGCTATGCGCATGATGATGTCATGGCAGGCATTCGCGCTAAGCTAAAGGCGGTGCAGAATGTATAAGGTTGTTTATCTGCCGACTGCCCGCAGGCAGCTCGAAGATGCTGTCATGTATATCGCCATCGACCTATGCTCACCGGATGCAGCAATGAATCTGGCAGATGAAGTGGATGAAGCTGTCCAGAAGCTGAAGGAAATGCCCTATCGCTTTCCGATTTATCATACACTGTATGCCATGAAGCGCGAGATCAGATTCTTCCCTGTCAAAAACTACAATGTCTACTATGTAATCGATGAGGACACAAAAACCGTGGAAATCTGGCGAGTGCTTCACAGATTGCAGAATCAGGATCGTCGCTAACCGAATGACAACCTATAGGCGTCTCAGAAATGAGGCGCTCTTTTTATACCCTTTTGGAGGTAGAATATGAAAAACCCGCTTTCCGGCTGGTTCCGTGCCCGTGACAAGCCGCAGGATGCTGTCAGTGCTGCGCCCACTTTTTATTTTGGTTCCAGCGGCTCGGGCAAATCCGTCACAGCACAGTCCGCTGTACAACTGACCACGGTCTATGCCTGCGTCCGCGTTATCGCAGAAACCATCGCCAGCCTGCCGCTCAACGTGTACGAAAACACCGATCACGGCTGCGTCAAAGCAACGGAGCACCCGCTTCAGCAACTGCTCCATGATGAACCCAACCCCGAAATGACTTCCTTCGTCTGGCGGGAGACCATGCTCTCCCACCTGCTCCTGTGGGGCAACAGCTACAGCCAGATCATCCG
>JBJDZO010000256.1:0-9312 GCA_051868095.1 Butyricicoccus sp.
GTCGCCATCGATATATCCCAAGCCTTGGGAAATCAAAAATCAATCGTTGCCATGACCTCGGTGACGTCGGGCTTCTCGGAAATCAAGCCCTCGTCATACATCCAGTCGATGTTCTCCTGCCAGCACTGCGCAGTCTGGCTCAGGAACGGCGCGTCCGCGGTCTCCATCAGCGGAAGCAGCGTCTCGGTGGACTTCTTCTCAACATCCGGATCGAGCGGGAAGTTGGAAGCGTCCTGATTATCGAGCAGCACCTGAAGCACCGCGTCCGAATCATTCTTGAAGTCCTCGAAGCCCTTCTTGCAGCCGCGCAGGAACGCTGCCAGCACCTCCGGCTCTTCCTCAATCATGGTGTCATTCGCAAGGAAAATGCCCTCATAATACTGCGGTACGCCGTAATCGTCCGGGAAGAAGTAGTTGACCTCAAAGCCCTCCTTCTCCATCTGCGGCACCTCATGATTTACCAGACAGCCAATGGTTGCATCCACGTTGCCGGTGGTCATGGCAGCCATCAGCTCAAAGCCAACATCCACCATGGTCACATCCGATGCATCCGCGCCGCAGTTCTTCATAATGCTGCGCACGAGCGCTTCGCTCAGCTCGGTGCCCGCATAACCGATGGTCTTGCCAACCAGATCCTCGGGCTTGGTAATGTTCTGCTCCTTAAGGGACAGGATGATGTTCAGCGGGCCCTGTACGACCGCACCAATCGACTTAACCGGCACATCCTGCTCCACGCGCGCCTGAATGACATCCTGCTGATAGTACAGACCGATATCCGCCTTGCCGGCCGCAACCATGCTCATTGCGTCGTTGACACCTGCCGGAGACTGAATGTTGACGGTCAGGCCCTCCTCCGCGAAGTAACCCTTCTCCTCGGCCTCATACAGGAACGCATGCAGCGCGTTCGGATACCAGTCGAGTACAACGGTCATCTCGCGCAGATCTTTGTCCTCTGCGCCCGAAGCTGCGGACTGTGCAGCCGTGTTGCCCGCGCCGCAGCCGGTCAGAAGCAGCGCACCCGCTGCCAGCATTGCAAAAATTCTCTTTTTCATAGGTTTTCTCCTTGATGCAAAAAAATAAAGGTTTTCAAAGGCCGGAACCGGAGTGTTATCTTCTATCTCCTATCTTCCGATCTTCTATCTTTTTAAAGGTCTCCGCGCCAGGTGACGACCTTCTTTTCAATAAAGGACACAATCCATACCGCAAGCATAGCCACTACGCTCAGCAGCACAATGGGCGCAAATACGCCCGCGCCATCGAGCTGGGTCATCATGCGACGGCTGAAATAGCCAAGTCCGGCCTGCGCACCCAGCCATTCGCCGATGGCCGCGCCGATGATGGACAGCGGAATTGCCATCTTGATGGCCGAAAAGAAGTACGGCAGACTGGCCGGAAGCTTGAGCCGCAGGAAAATTTCCTTTTTATCCGCGCCGAAGGTCTTGAGCAGGTCAATCATGTCGGTTTTGGCCGAACGGAATCCGTCAAACACCGTGATGGCGATGGGGAAAAAGGTAATCAGCACAGTAACAAGAACTTTGCTCCAGATCGTGTAGCCGAACCACAGCACAAACAGCGGCGCCAGCGCAGTGGTCGGGATGGTCTGGGACGCGATGATGATCGGATAGAGCATCTTTTCCGCCGTCGGGCTTGCGTCCATCCAGACAGCGAGCAGCACACCCAGCACAATCGAAATCACAAGGCCGATGCCGGTGCACAGCAGGGTCGCGGGCAGGTGCGCGGTAAATAAGGGGCCGCGCAGCTCCCACAGACGCACAAGCACCTGTGTCGGGGACGGCAGGATATACGCCGCATTCATGCCCATCGCAGCGAACTGCCACACCATGAGCAGCGAAAGCGTCAAAATGAGCGCCGGAAGATTTCCGTTTTTCCTCATGGCTGCACCTCTCTTCTGAGCATGCTTATCAGCTGCTCCCGCAAGCTGAGCATGCTCGGGTTGGTCAGGCAGGTGCGCGTGCGCGGATAACCGGCCGGCACGTCGAAGGATATCAGCCTTTTGATCGGCATATCCTCCACGACAAGCACACGCCCGGACAGGAAAATCGCTTCCTCGACATCGTGAGTAATGAACAGTACGGTTTTGTGGTCGCTCTCCCACTGGCCGAGCAGCCACTCCTGCATGGAAATGCGCGTCAGGAAATCGAGCGCGGAAAACGGCTCATCGAGCAGAAGCAGCTCGGAACCTGTGAGCAGCGTGCGTGCAAATGCGGCGCGCTGCCGCATGCCGCCCGAAAGCTCACTCGGCCGCTTGTCGCCCCAGCCGCTCAAACCGACCACATCAAGCGTATCCGCGATGCGTTTGTCCATTTCGGCCTTGGTCACGCCGCCCTGAATCTCCATCGGAAGGCGCAGGTTGTCCGCCACCGTCCGCCATGGAAACAGCAGGTCACGCTGCGGCATGTAGCCGCAGTAGCCGCGCCGCCTATCGATGCTCTGGCCGTTCACAAGGATTTCGCCCGCTTTGCGCGGAAGAAGCTGATTCACCAGCCGGAAAATGGTCGATTTGCCGCAGCCCGATGGCCCGATCACCGATACAAACTCACCCGGCTCAATGTGGAACGACAGACCATCGATGATGTCGAAATCCTCAACATCATACTGAAACGACACATTTTGAAACTCCAGCATGGCTTACATCTCCATTTTCCATGCCATATCCCAGAACATGCCCTCAAACCGCGAGCAGTCCACAAAGATTTCAACCAAACGCTCAATCCTGGCCTCCGAATAGCCCTCAGCCAGCTTTTCCATCAGGTCGATAAGTACCGCGTTGCCGCTCGCGTAATCCTCGCTTGCGTAGCCGCACACCCATTCGCCATAAAAATCATGATTTTTGGCGTCCGGATAGTGCGCTACCATCCATTTTGCGATGTGCTCATAGCTGATCGCGCACGACAGCACAGCCGCCATGATCTCCGCCGGGCCTTCCTCAGCCGCCACCGCGCGCATGTACGCGGTATAGGACTGGTTAGCCAGCGACGGCTTGACCTGTACGGCCTGTTCCTCGGTGATGCCGAGCCGGGCCATGTAGCCCTTGTGGATGTCCATTTCGCCGTTCAGGATGCTCCCCACATAGGAAGCAAACGCACGCATGACCTCCGGTTCACGCGCCTTAACCACGCCCTGCGCAAACACTTTGGCATAGTCAAACAGGTACAAATAATCCTGTAACAAATAAAATCTGAATTTTTCTGCATCAAGGCTGCCGTCGGCCAGACCAAGGACAAACGGATGGGTCAAATATTCCGCCCAAATGTCCTTCGCGGCCTCGAGCATGCGCTCGGTCACTGCATTGTTTTTCAAGGTGGTACCCCCAATGAATGATTTCCGGCGCTGACGGCCATTCCCGGCCGACAGCATAGTTTTTTTCTTACATCAGCTGAACATGCAGCATGTCCAGCTGGTCATCCGTCAGCAGGCTGACCGCATCGATCAGCCGGGTGCGGAAGGAGGCGGTGCCCTCCATCGCTTCGCACACCCGCCGATGCGCCAGTTCCCCGCAGACGTCCATCACACCGACCGCTGCAACCGCGGATTCGAAGGTTTTCTCCGGATTCGCGCCGCAGAATGTCGCCGTCAAAGCTGTGAGCATGCAGCCCGCGCCCGTGATGCGGCTCATCATCTCCGAACCACCGCGCAGAACTGCGGTGCGCGTGCCGTCCGAAACCAAATCGATTGCTCCGGTCAGCGCCACAACCGCACCGGTGCGCCGGCTGAAAGCCCGTACCAGTTCGGCGGCCGCATTCAGGTTTTCCTCAGTCACTTTGTCGAGCGCGTTCACTTCAACACCCTGTGTGGTCTCACTGCCCACCGCAAGCGCCCGGATTTCGGACGCATTGCCGCGGATGACCGCCATCTGTACCTCGTGCAGCAGACGGCGGCTGGTCTCGCCGCGCAGAAAGGATGCCCCCGCCGCTACCGGATCCATCACAACCGGATGGGCGAGCGCATTGGCCTTTTTGCCGGCCAGCAGCATGGCTTCCTGCGCTTTCAGTGCGCCGAGATTGAGCACAAGCGCCTGACTGATCGCCGTGATCTCCTCAACCTCCCGCTCGTCCTGCGCCATGGTCGGCGCACCGCCTGCGGCAAGGATGATGTTTGCGCAGTCGTTGACCGTCACATTGTTCGTAATTGTGTGGATCAGCGGCCGTACTTCCCGGGTGCGCGCTGTGATCTGTTTGAGTACTTCAATCACCGCAGCGAACCCTCCAGCTGGCCGAGCGTGCCGGTGCGTCCGAGCGCCGCCAGCACAATCACCGAAATCGCCGCGCCAACCGCAGTCGAAACCAGAAAAGACGGCACAAAGGTGAACAGTGCCGCGGCTTCGTTGTGCATCAGCACGAGCGCAATCGGATAAGATGCCATCGCGCCCAGAATGCCGGTGCCAAACACCTCGCCTACATAGGCAGCAGGCAGATGCGGACATACCTTATAAGCAAGGCCGCAAAGCAATGCGCCGAGCATCGAGCCGGGGAACGCAAGCAGACTGCCAAGACCGAGCAGATTGCGAATGAGCGCGGCTGCAAAGCCCATGCCGAGCGCATAACCCGGGCCAAGCAGTACGCCTGCAATCACGTTCACCATATGCTGCACGGGCGAGCACTTCGCGCCGAGCACCGGAATGGAAAACAGACTGCCGACTACCGCGACCGCAACCAGTACGCCTGCCAGCGTCAGCTTGCGAATGGATCTGTTTTTCATCGTGTTACGCCTCCCCGCGCTGGGCGAAAGCGTGATCGAGCGGACCGCTGCCCTTACCGAGATTCAGTCCGGCCCGCAGTGCGCCGGTGATGTACTCCTTCGCATGCGCCACCGCATCGGTCAGCGAGTCGCCCTTGGCCAGATTGCTGGCAATCGCAGAGGACAGCGTACAGCCGGTGCCATGGGTGTTCGGATTGTCCACGCGCGGCCCGCGGAACCAGTGTGCCTGTCCGTCCTGCCACAGCAGATCGTCCGCACAGTCCTCCAGATGGCCGCCCTTAATCAGAATCGCCGCCGGAGTGCGCTTTGCAATCATCTCCGCCGCGCGAAGCATATCCTCGCGGGTTTCAATCGGAAAGCCGCACAGAACTTCCGCTTCGGAGATATTCGGCGTGATGACCGTCGCAAGCGGCATCAGCTCGGTAACAAGCGCGTTTGCCGCATCGTCCGCCATCAGACGGCTGCCGCTGGTTGCCACCATCACTGGGTCGCATACAATGTTTTCCGCCTTGTACTCCCGCAGCTTGTCCGCGATCGCATGAATGATGTCCTTGTTCGACACCATGCCGATCTTGACCGCGTCCGGCCGGATATCGGTAAAGATGCAGTCGAGCTGGCTGGCGACAAACTCCGGCGAAGCCTCCAGCACTCCGTACACACCCGTTGTGTTCTGAGCCGTCAGCGCAGTGATTGCGCTCATGCCGTATACGCCGTGCGCCGCCATGGTCTTGAGGTCGGCCTGAATGCCCGCGCCGCCCGAACAGTCCGAGCCTGCAATGGTAAGTACCTTTTTGATCATAGTTTTCCTCCTTTTTCTGCCATGAAAGCAAAAAAGACATCCCGATTTTCGGGATGTCTTCGGTATTTCGTGAGTCTCCGCATCACGGTGCAGAGTCAGGCTTAAAACCCGTGCTTCCCTACGTTGGCATTATCCAAATCAGGTAAGGTCGAGGGGAAACGCCCCTCCTCTCAGCCTCCCGCCGGAAGCTCCCTTGCAACGGTCATCATATCATTCTTTGCGCCTTTTGTCAAGGCAAGATTGATTTTTCTGCCGAGATAATGTAGATTTTACTGTCTTCTCCGCTTCTTCCTTGCTTTTTCTCCGGAAAAGCATTACGATAAATATAACAAATCCCAAGGAGGAATAAACAATGATCCGCAGAAAAGAGGAAATGAAAACCTATGACCGTCCCGCGATGAAGGGCGGTGCAGGCAAGGCCGTACTGACCGACCTGCTGGACGCTTCCGAAATGATGGACAAGGGCCGCCTGTACAGCATCATCACGCTTGAACCGGGCTGCTCAATCGGCACGCACACGCATGAGGGTGAAGCGGAAATCTTCTATATTCTTGAAGGCGAAGCCACCGCGCACGACAACGGGGAAGAAGTTGTCCTGAAGCCGGGTGACCTGCTCTACACCGGCGACGGCGACAGCCACGACGTAATGAACGCAGGCGATACCACCATGCGTCTGCTGGCCCTTATCCTTTATAAATGATGCAGAACACAACCCTGTGCTATTTGGAACGCGATGGGCAATATCTGATGCTGCACCGCGTCAAAAAGGATCATGACGCCAACCATGACAAATGGATTGGCGTCGGCGGCAAATTCGAGGACAAGGAAAGCCCCGAGGACTGCGTAAAGCGTGAGGTATTCGAGGAAACCGGCCTCACTCTAACCGAATACCGTTATCGCGGGCTGGTCACGTTCGTATCCGACCGCTGGCCGACCGAATACATGCATCTGTTCACCGCCACCGGCTGGACAGGCACGCTCACCGACTGCGATGAGGGGGAACTCATCTGGGTGGACAAGGCTCGCATCCCTTCCCTGCCCATTTGGGAGGGCGACAAGCTGTTTTTCCGTCTGTTGGATGAAGAAATCCCGTTTTTCTCGCTCAAACTGGTTTACAAGGGTGAAACGCTCGCGGCCGCCGCGCTGAACGGCGCACCCTATTCATTCTGAAGGAGGCCGCGTCATGTTTTTTATGATGGGCATGTTCCCCGAAGAAAAGCAGCTCGATTTCACCCAGACCGGTATCTGCCCGGCCTGCGGGCGGATGAGTCGCTATGAGGTGTTCCGCACCTGCTCGTGCCTGAGTCTGTTTTTCATCCCGGTCTGGCGCTGGGGCAAGGAATACCGCGTGCGCATGAACTGCTGCGGAACGGTCTATGCACTCTCTCCCGAAAAAGGACAGGCCATTGAGCACAATCCATCCGCAGCGACGATCACTCCGAGTGATCTCACCCCGCTTTCCGGTCCGCGAAACACCTCAATCCGTCACTGTCCGGCCTGCGGCTTTATTTCCTACGATCCCGCATTTACCTATTGCCCCAAGTGCGGCCGTCCTATGGAACCATAAATACAGATATAATGTTGTATTATTTCTTTTGAAAGCATTTCTATTATACAATAAAAATACCGTTATATCTTTCTCTTAGTTCAAATTATCGCTTTTTAGCAACGATATACAATTTTATTTCTATGCGCAATTTCATTTTGTATGTTTTATTTCTTGTGTTCTTCCAATCCCCCTGATATACTGTTCTCAACAGCAAAAGAGTTTCATAAGGGGTCTTTATCATGGAAAGAATCATAAAATATATGTACAAGGTGATCTGCGTTCTGTGTGCTGCTATCCTGATCGGCACTTTTGGTTACAGCGCAATCCATTCGGATCTGCCGCTGATTCATAACATTGCAGCTGCCGATGTCGCACCCGCGCACTAACTTCACAGCGCAAGCCCGGAGAGGAATTTTTCCTCTCCGTTTTTATTTCGCCGCAAGGATTCACAAAATATTCACATACGCCCCTTGACTTCTTGGCCCTATGGTGATAAATTATGTTTAGCACTCAGAGAGCAAGAGTGCTAAACGAAAGGAGCACTCCACCATGGAGCTTTCGGAACGCAAAAAACAGATTCTAAAAGCCATCATTGGCGATTATATCCGCACAGCCGAACCGGTCGGCTCCAAAACGCTGGCCGCACGGCCGGAACTGAAGTTTTCTTCCGCTACCATCCGCAATGAGATGAGCGAACTGGAAGAAATGGGCTATCTGGAAAAGCCGCACACCTCAGCCGGGCGCATTCCTTCTCCTGCCGGTTATCGTCTGTATGTCGATGAGCTGATGGATCGGGAAGAAATCTCCGAAGGGGATGACGAGAACGCACTCGAACAGATGCGCGGCAAGGTTCGTGAGCTGGACCACCTGGTACAGGAAGCCGGGCGGCTGGTCTCCATTCTGACCGATTACGCCTCAGTCGCCGTCACGCCGTATATGAACCGCACACTGCTCAAGCAGTTCGAGATCGTTTCGGTGGATCGTACGACCTTCGTTATCGTGGTGGTTACCGACGCGGGCGTGGTCAAAAATAAGCTGGTGCATACCGCCGCTGAGGTTTCCAAAGACGAAGCTGAGCTGCTCACCTATGTACTCAACCAGACACTGACCGGCCTTTCGCTCGACCAGATCACCGCGGAACGTTTCGATGTGGTACGCCGTGCCGCCGGGCTGACTGCCCTGCTCGCACCGGTTGCCGAATATATCGCGGAGCTGATCGAAGAACTCGGCAGCCAAAAGGTCTACCTGGAGGGCGCCAGCAAGCTGCTGCGCTTCCCCGAATATCACGACACCCAGAAGGCGCAGGCGCTGCTTGACTACATCACCGATGACAAGCACCTGATTCCGGTGCGGCGCAATATCGACGGCATTCAGTTCTTCATTGGCCCGGAAAACGGCGAAAATCCGCTCTCGGATGCCTCGATGATCTACGCCAAGTACGATATTGGCACCATGGGTCAGGGCATGATCGGCATCGTCGGGCCGACGCGCATGGATTACAAACGCCTGTCCGCACGGCTCAGCCGCTTTGCCAAGGGCTTGAACAAACTGATTGCGGATACATTCTTCGATGAAAACAAATAATTAAGGATGATATCATTATGGAAAACAAAAACCCCGCTGAAGAAGAAGTAAAGCAGCCGGAAACCCAAGCGGAAACCGCCGCTGAAGCTGAAACCGAAGCCGCTTCCGAGGTCAGCGAAGCCATGGCGGCCTTACAGGCCAAACTGGACGCGCTGAACGATCAGCATCTGCGTATGGCTGCTGAGTACGACAACTTCCGCAAGCGCAGCCAGCGCGAGCGTGAAAGTGCTCACGCCGAAGCGGTTGCTTATGCAGTTAAGGCGTTGCTGCCGACCTACGACAATCTCGAGCGTGCGCTCAAGGCCGAAACCACCGACACCGAGTACAAAAAGGGCGTGGAACTGACCATGACCCAGCTCGTAGAAAGCCTCAAAGGCATCGGTGTGGAAAAGATCGCCGCCGAACCCGGCACGGCCTTCGATCCCAACCTGCACAATGCGGTCATGCACATCGAAAACGAAGAACTGGGCGAAAACGTCATCGCTGAGGTTTTCCAGCAGGGCTTCCAGATCGGTGACAAGGTGATTCGCCACGCAATGGTACAGGTTGCGAACTAATGGAGGGTGGAGAGTGGAGAATGGAAAATTGTTTCGTCTTTCCCTCATTCTCCATTCTCAATTTTCAATTATCAATTGTAATAAACACTATCGAATGATAAAAG
>JBJDZO010000257.1:0-9295 GCA_051868095.1 Butyricicoccus sp.
GAACAACTTTGATGACCACTACGATGAGTCGATTCAGGAAGGCGCAAAGGAGCTCGACCGCTCGATGCGCGAAATTGTAATCGTCGCGTCGCTGTTGGAGCGTGAAGCAAAGGTTGCCGAAGAATTCTCGATGATTGCGGGCGTTATCTACAACCGTCTGGAAAGCTCGAACTTCCCGTATCTGGAAGTCGATGCGTCGCTTCTGTACGGTCTCGGCCGCACGAGCGGTTCGCTGTCCAAGGCTGATCTGGAAAATGATACGCCGTATAATACCTATCTGCATAAGGGCCTGCCGCCCGGACCGATCTGCAACCCGGGCTACAACGCCTTGTATGCGGCGTCGCATCCGTCGGAACACAATTATTATTTCTATGTCGCTATGCCGGACGGTTCGCATCTGTTTGCGACCACCAACAGCGAGCATGAGCGCAACCGGCAAAAGGCTGCCGAAGCGTTTGAAAACGCAGGCAATAACGTGCAGGATGACAATGACGATCGAGAGAATGCGGAGGACGAAGAATGAATAAAATCAAGCCGGAAATCCTGTCGCCGGCCGGTGATTTCGATAAGATGCGCTTCGCCATTGCGTATGGCGCGGACGCGGTATACATGGCGGGTAAATCCTTCGGCATGCGTGCGGCAGCCGCGAATTTCGATGACAATGCGCTGCGCAGCGCCATCGCTTACGCGCATGAACGCGGCGTCAAATGCTATATTACGGTCAACATCATTCCGTCCAACGAGGATCTGAAGCAGCTTCCGGCGTATCTGGAACTGCTTCAGGACGCAGGCGCAGATGCGCTGATTGTAGCCGATGTGGGTGTGATCGCACTGGCGAGGCAGTATGCGCCGCGGGTGCCGCTGCACATCAGCACGCAGACCAGCATTCTCAATCACGCGGCCGCGAATTTCTGGGCCGACCTCGGCGCGGAGCGTATTGTGCTTGCGCGCGAGCTGCGGCTGGAGGAAATCGCGGAAATCCGCGCGAAAACGTCCAAGGAACTGGAAATCGAGGCCTTTGTGCACGGCGCGATGTGCATTTCTTACTCGGGCCGCTGCCTGATTTCCCAGTATCTGACCGGTCGTGACGCCAACCACGGCGCATGCGCGCAGCCCTGCCGCTGGAAATACAATCTGGTCGAGGAAAAGCGGCCGGGCGAGTATTTTCCGGTTGTGGAGGGCGAGGGCGGCACCTACCTTTACAACTCCAAGGATATGTGCATGATCGACCATATTCCGGAGCTGGTAGACGTAGGCATCACGTCCTTCAAGATCGAAGGCCGCAACAAAACTGCGTACTATGCGGCTGGGGTAACTTCAGCGTACCGCCGCGCGGTGGACGCCTACTGCGCGAATCCGGAGGGCTTTGTGCTGCCGCAGGACATCCACGACGAAATCGGTAAGGTCAGCCACCGCAACTACTACACAGGCTTTTACTTCGGTGACACCGATGGGCAGTATTATGAGGACAGTCAGTATATCCGCGACTGGGAAGTGACCGGTATGCCGGTTGAAGTCGATGGCTGCAAGGCGACGTTTGCCCTCAAAAATCGCTTCTACGCCGGGGACGAGCTGGAGCTTGTACAGCCCGGCAAGGCGCCGTACCGGTTTACCGCAAACGGCGTAGTGGACGAGGAAGGCAGCGCGCTCGAGGTGTTCCATCACCCGGAGATGCGGTTTACAATCGAGTTCCCGTTCGAGGTCGATTCGTTTGCTATCCTGCGCCGCGAGAAAAAATAAGGAGGACTCCTTATGGCGACGACCAAAGAATTTGCCGCGTTTGTCTGTGACCAGCTCCGCCTTGTGCCGGATGTCGTCTGCCGCAAGATGTTTGGGGAGTATGGGGTGTATTCCTGCGGCAAGATGTTCGCGGTGATCTGCGACAACCGCCTGCTCGTCAAGCCGACCGAGGCAGGACGCAAGCTGCTGCCGGACGCGCCGCTTGAGGAACCTTATCCGGGCGGAAAACCTATGCTTCTGGTTGAAAGCTTGGACGACGCAGACTTTCTGTATGCGCTCACAAACGCGACCTGCGCGGAGCTGCCGCCGCCTAAGCCCAAACGGAAAAAACCGTCCAAAACTTCGGATTTTCCCGAAAAAACGCCGAAGGATGATTGACAACCTCGGAAAATGTGGTACAATAATTAAGCATATAGAATCCGGCAATGACGAAACGAGCCGCAGGCAGACAGCCCAAAGCGAGAAGGGAAATGGTGAAAGCCCTTCGGCATGCGCGTGCGGCAGCCACTTCCGAGCCTGTCCGCGATGAGCGGAACGTTTTCCCGCGTTAAGGGAACCTGAGATGCCGCGCACGCGGTAATTAGGGTGGTACCGTGAAGCACAGCCTTCGCCCCTATCCCATGGGGCGGAGGCTTTTCTTTATCCATTCATTACAAAATATTGGAGGAACTTATCATGCAGTACAGAGGCTTAAACGAGCTTCGAGAGATGTATCTCAAATTCTTTGAGAGCAAGGAGCATCTGCGTCTGCCCAGCTTTTCGCTGATCCCGCAGAACGACGCATCCCTGCTGCTTATCAACTCGGGCATGGCGCCCATGAAGCCCTATTTCAAGGGTGAAATCGAGCCGCCGCGCCATCGTGTCACCACCTGCCAGAAGTGCATCCGCACCGGCGACATCGAAAACGTCGGCAAGACGGCCCGTCACGGCACCTTCTTTGAGATGCTGGGCAACTTCTCCTTTGGCGATTACTTCAAGCGCGAGGCGATCCGCTGGAGCTGGGAATTCCTGACCAGCCCGGAATGGATCGGCATTGATCCGAACCTGCTGTATCCGTCCATCTATGTGGATGATGATGAGGCATTCGAAATCTGGAACAAGGAAATCGGCATCCCGGCCGAGCGCATTTTCCGCTTCGGCAAGGAGGATAACTTCTGGGAGCATGGTTCCGGTCCCTGCGGCCCCTGCTCGGAGATCTACTACGACCGCGGTCCGGAGCATGGCTGCGGCAAGCCGGGCTGCACGGTTGGCTGCGACTGTGACCGCTATATGGAGATCTGGAACAACGTATTCTCCCAGTTTGACAACGACGGCCATGGCAACTACACCGAACTGGTGCAGAAGAACATTGATACCGGTATGGGTCTGGAGCGTTTGGCCTGCGTAGTACAGAATGTCGGCTCGCTGTTCGAGGTCGATACCGTGCGCAACATCATGAAGCACATCGAGCGCATTGCAAACGTCGAGTACCATGCCAATGAAAAGTCGGATATCTCGCTGCGCGTCATCACCGACCATATCCGTTCGACCGTTATGATGGTCTGCGATGGTGTTATCCCGTCGAACGAAGGCCGCGGCTATGTGCTGCGTCGTCTGCTGCGCCGCGCTGCACGTCATGGCAAGCTGCTCGGCATCAACCGTCCGTTCCTGAACGAGGTCTGCGACACCGTCATTCAGGAGAGCGGCGACGCATATCCCGAGCTGCGTGAAAAGAGCGCCTATATTCATAAGGTCATTGAGATGGAGGAGGCTCGCTTCGATGCAACCATCGACTCCGGCTTGTCCATCCTGAACGATATGATTGCGGCAGTCAAGAAGGACGGCAAGACCGAGCTGCCGGCTGCCGACGCATTCAAGCTGTACGACACCTACGGCTTCCCGATTGACCTGACTCTGGAAATTCTGGAAGAGCAGGGCATGACCACCGACCGCGCTGGCTTCGATGGCCTGATGGACGAGCAGCGCAAGCGTGCCCGTGAGGACCGTAAGAAGATGGGCGACCTCGGCTGGGCTTCGGAGGATCTGGGCCTCGATAAGGCGCTTAAGACCCGTTTCGACGGCTACACCGTCTTTGAGGAGCAGGCAACTGTTCTGGCGATTGCAACGAACGGCGAGCTGACCGGCTCGGCTTCGACCGGCGAGAAGGCCACCATCGTCCTCGACCATACTCCGTTCTACGCTGAGTCCGGCGGACAGGTACCCGACCATGGTACCCTGACCAGCACCAAGGGCGCGGTTGTAAACATCACTGATGTACAGAAGACCAAGGACGGCAAGTTCCTGCATACCGGCGTCGTCGAAAGCGGCGTTCTGGCGGTTGAGGACGTCGTAGACGCCAAGATCGACATGGCCCGCCGTCAGGCGATTGCCCGTTCGCACACTGCAACCCATCTGCTGCAGAAGGCGCTGCGCACCGTGCTGGGTACCCATGTTGAGCAGGCGGGTTCGTATACCGATGCCGACCATGTTCGTTTTGACTTCACCCATTTCGCTGCGCTGACTCTGGAGGAGCTGGAGCAGGTTGAGGCTATCGTAAACGACGCGATTCTGACCGGCTATTCGGTTGTCACCGAGGAAATGCCGATCGACGAGGCCAAGAAGAAGGGCGCAATGGCGCTGTTTGGTGAGAAGTACGGTTCGACCGTCCGCGTCGTACAGGCCGGCGATTTCTCGATTGAGCTGTGCGGCGGTACCCACCTCGACAACACTGCCAAGGCAGGCGTATTCAAGATCATCAGCGAAGCATCGGTTGCCGCAGGCGTGCGCCGTATTGAGGCGATCACCGGCAAGGGCGTGCTGAACTACATCAACGAGCGTCAGCGCATGGTTGCGGAGACCGCCAAGGTGCTCAAGACCAACCCGAACGAGCTGATTCAGCGCGTCGAGCAGATCATGGGCGAGATGCGCGAGATGGGCAAGAACATCGACAAGCTGTCGTCCAAGATTGCCAACATGCAGCTCGTTGACCTGTTCAACGTTTCCCGCGATGTCAAGGGCGTGAACGTCATTGCGGTCAAGCTGGACGACGTCAGCATGGACACCCTGCGTCAGATGGGCGATACCATCAAGGAGAAGGCGCCGAAGATGGTTGCGGTTCTGTCCACCGTCAATGGCGAGAAGATCAACTTCCTGTGCGTCTGCGGCCCTGAGGCGGTCAAGCTGGGCGCACATGCGGGCAAGATCGTTAAGGCAACGGCTGCAATCTGCGGAGGCGGCGGCGGTGGCCGTCCGGACAACGCAACCGCAGGCGGCAAGAATCCGGCCAAGCTCGAGGAAGCGCTCGAAGCGGTCAACAACATCGTTGCCGAGCAGCTGGGCTAACAAACAATTCGGAAAAGGAGGCTGTTCCGATGAGTGATTGTATTTTCTGCAAAATCGCAGGTAAGGAAATCCCGTCGAAGCCGGTGTATGAGGATGACAAGTGCTATGCATTTTACGACCTCGATCCGCAGGCGCCGACGCATTTTCTGGTGATTCCGAAGGAGCACATTGCGTGCGCGCTGGATATCACGGAAGAGAACGCCGCAATTGTCGGGCACTGCTATGCAGTGATTGCCAAGGTTGCAAAGGAGCTGGGCTTTGACAGCTACCGTGTTGTGACCAACTGCGGCGAGCAGGCCGGCCAGACCGTGTTCCATCTGCACTTCCATGTGCTGGCGGGCCGCGACATGACCTGGCCTCCGGGCTGATTTTACAAGCAGAGGAGGGGAAGCGGGCGAGTGCCTGCTCCCCCTCTTTTCCTGTGCAGGGGAGGGATTGCGATGCGGTGGTATGTTCCGCTGTTTACCCTGACATTTTCACTCGCGGTATGGGCACAGCTCCGGCTGGAATTGCTTCTAGGATACGCCGGATGGATGCCGGTGTGTGTGGTTTTGTGCCTTGCGGCAGGCCTGCTCGCACGGCGCTTCCGAAAAGCAGTGTTCGCGGTATGTCTGCTGCTTGGCTGCGGTGTGGGGCTTCTATATGCGCATTGGTATACCGGTTTTGTGCATCAGCCGCTGGATGCGCTCGATGCAAAGAGTACAATACTTTCCGCGACCGTGATCGGGTACGCCGATTGTTACGAGGATTCCCAGCGCGTGGCGCTGCGGGTTGATGCGAAGGCGTCCGGGCTGCCTGTCCGGTCGTTTTCGACGCTGGCTTATGTGCCGCTGACCGAGGAAGAACTGACGCCCGGCGACCGGGTGGAGGGGCGGTTTACCTTTTACCGCGGTTCGACAGACGGCGGCTTTGACCGCGCGTCCTATTACGCGGGCCAGAATTATCATATTCTGGCGTCGTGCGGGAGCAAAATGACTGTGGCAAAGCCGGAAAGCGTCCCGCTGCTGCTTCGTCCGCAGGTATGGGCCAGAGACTTGCAGGAAAAGCTGGAGGAAAGGCTCACTCCGCGCAGTGCGGCGTTTGTGAAAGCGCTGCTGTTCGGGGACAAATCCGGCCTGTCCACGCACGACCGGCAGAGCTTCCAGAAATCCGGGCTTAGCCATGTCATGGCAGTTTCCGGCATGCATCTGGGCTTTCTGACCGCGTTTTTCATCCTGATTTTCGGGCGGCGGTTTGGTTTGCTGCTGGGACTGGCCGCCATCGCCATGTTTGTGCCCATGGCTGGAATGTCGCCGTCGGTTATCCGCGCAGCGGTCATGTATGCGTTCGCGGTGATCGGATTTTTCCTGCGTTGGGAAAACAGCACGCTTCACGCCCTGTGCGCGGCGCTTCTGCTGCTCCTGCTGCACAATCCCTATGCGGTGAACAGCCTGAGCCTACAGCTTTCGTTTTTGGCGACGCTCGGACTGATCGCGTTCAGCGGCAAGATTCAGCGGGCGATACTAGGCCCATTTCAGGATAGACTCAAAGGAAAATGGCGCAGAAAAGCCGCGCATGCGGCAGCCGGGGTGGTTTCCTGCTCGGTGAGTACGGTTATTCTGACCGCGCCGGTGCTGCTTTCGTCGTTCGGGTATGTGTCCGCCGCGTCGCTTCTGGCCAACCTGCTTACCATCGGCGTATTCGCGCTGCTGTTTGTATGCGGATTTCTGCTGTGCTTCGCGGGAGGAATTCCGGGCATAGGTGCGCTGCTGGTTAATAGCGTGGAGGTGCTTTGCGGCTATGTGTTCGGCGTGACCGATTCGGTCGGCCGGATGACCGCTTTGCTGCTGTACTGGGACAGCTCGTATGTGAAAGCCGCAGTCGGCGGCCTGTATTTGATTTTTGCGGCAAAACTGCTGGCAAAGAAGCGGTTTCCCGCGCCGTATGTCGTGCTTGCCTGCTGTGCGGTGCTGATTCCGACGCTGTATGCCAATGCCTGCGCGGCGGAAACCCGTCATGAAACCACGGTGTTTTCGTGTGGCAGCGGACAGACCATTGCCGTTGCTGCGGGGCAGGAATTTTTCGCAGTCATCGACTGTTCGGGCAGCGGATATCAGAACGCAGCCGAGGAAATCGAAGCATATATGGACTGGTACGGGCATGAGGAAATCGATCAGCTCATTCTGACCGCGCTGGACAAGACTCACGCGCGGAATGTGCCGCAGCTTCTGGAAGATACAGCGGTGAACAGCCTTATCCTTCCGCCGGAAACCCGGGAAAGCGAGCTGAGTGAGCAGATTTTTGCGCTGGCCGAACAGAAAAACATCCCGGTCACGGTCTGGCGCGCCCAAGGCGAGCGGCCGGTTGGCGCTTCGCCGCTCGGTATTTCGCTGATCGGCGGCGTGGAACGTAAACTGGGCGTGCGGATAAAGGCCGGGGAGACCGACCTCGTGACGCTGCACAGCCTGACGCCCAAAATGACCGGCGAACTGCTGCAAAGCTGGGCGGCGCCGTGCCGTCAGCTTGTGATTTCCGAGCAGCATATGCAGGACGGCGACGGCCTGAACAGGATGACGGCCGCCCTGCAGCCCGAAGAAATCCTGCTGTCCTCCGGCTGGTCCGAAAGCGACATGTCCGGGGACATTCCAATCCATTCGACGCGCACAGAGGGCGATTTTTGCAGACAAACAACACGGGAAGGGAGGCGATGAGCATGCCGCCGAAAAAGAAACCGAACGGCACAGAAACGCTGAAAAAAGACTTGCAGGCCGGTACGCTGGGCCGCCTGTATCTGTTTTACGGCGAAGAGGATTACCTGAAAAAGCACTATCTGGAAGAACTGAAAACCACGCTTGTGGACGAAACCTTTGCCGAATTCAATCTGGTGCTGCTGGAAGGCCGCGGGCTGACCCCGGACGCGCTGACCGAAGCGGTGGAGAGCTATCCGGCGTTTGCCGAGCGCAAACTGGTTATCGTGAGCGACTTTGACCTGTATAAGCCGCCTGCGGCCTTTCAGGGCATGCTGCCCGAATTGCTCAGCGATCTGCCGGAGTATATCTGTCTGGTGTTTTATTACGACACGCTGGAATTTAAGCCGGACAAGCGCACCAAAATGCATGCGCTGCTTGATAAAACCGCATGCTTTGCCGAGTTCAGCCATCTGGACGAGCGCGAACTGATCGCATGGGTGCGGCGGCGGGTGCGTGCGCTCGGCAAGGACATCGACCAGGACACGTGCGCCTATCTGATTTTCCTGTGCGGCACCTCCATGACCAATCTCATCACCGAGATTGAAAAAGCGGCCGCGCATTGCACACTGGATGAAATCAAACGCTACAACATCGATTCGGTGTGTACACGTGTGCTGGACGCGGTCATTTTCGACCTGACCGACGCGATTACAGCGCGCCGCTTTGACAAGGCGATTGCGATTGTCGGTGACCTGCTCGCACAGAAAAACACCGAGGTTGCAATTTTTTCGGCGATCCTGCGGCATATTCAGCGCCTGTATGCGGCCAAACTCAGCGCACAGTCACGCGGCAGCAGCAAGGAATTGCTGGCGCTGATCGGCTCGGGTTCCAGCTACTACGCGCAGAAGCTGACAAGCGCAGCGCGCGGCGTTAGTCTGGAATGGCTGCGGGACGCGGTACGAATCTGCGGCGAAACCGACGCAGCACTGAAAAGCAGCGCGGCCGACAAACAGAAAATTCTGGAGCTTGCACTGCTGCAAATGGCATCCAATTTCGAGGGAACAGCATGATCAAAATCAAAGAGGCCATCCTTGTGGAGGGCCGGTACGACATCAATACACTGCGCCAGCTGGTGGACACGGTCATTCTGGAGACCGGGGGGTTCCGGATTTTCAAAGATCGTGAGCGGCTGGACATGATCCGCAAAATTGCGGCCCGCCGCGGGATTCTGATCCTGACTGACAGCGACGGCGCGGGCTGCACCATCCGCAGTTTTCTGCGCGGCGCACTGCCCCGGGAGCAGGTCAAGCACGCCTATGTGCCCGAGATCATGGGCAAAGAAGCTCGTAAGCGCCGTCCGTCCAAGGAAGGCAAACTGGGCGTGGAAGGCATGCCGCAGGACATCCTGCTGCGCGCTTTGCAGCGGGCCGGAGCAACCTTCCTGTCCGGCGAAGAAAAAGAAACAGCGACGGATAAATTACTTGTCAAAGCCGATCTGTACGCGCTCGGTCTGTCCGGCACATCGGGCAGCGAAAAACGCCGCAAGGCGCTGCTGGCCGAACTGG
>JBJDZO010000258.1:0-2086 GCA_051868095.1 Butyricicoccus sp.
AGGATCTCCTGCGGGTCGATGGTAACGCCATAATTCGGGTTGGCCTTTTCATGCTCGACCGGATTGGTGTAATCGGTCGAATCGTCGGCCTTGGTCAGGAAAATGAAATACTGTTCATCCTCGACCGTCCCGGCAAGGATCTTCTGCGCGTATTTCATACGGTGAAAGCCAAAGCTCGTGATCGACTTGCCTGCCGTGGTCACGCCCAGCACCAGCTTGTGCCGGTAGGCCTTGGCCGCCTGCACATACACCTTGTACGCGGTTGCATTCTTATACGAATGAATCTCATCGAGGAAAATATGCGGCGCATTGATGCCGTCGGCCTTGTCCTCGTTGGAGGCCAGCGCTTCGATGCGCAGGCTGCCGGTTTCGTTCCCGGCGTCGTCCAGAAATTCGCGCGTCATCGAATGCTCGTTGTTGTTGTACAGCACACGGAACTCATCCAGCTCGCCCATCCATTCGAGATTTTTCCGAATGAAATCAAAGCCCTCAAGCGCACGGTCAAGCCGGTTTGCAATCATGCAGAGGGTTGCCGCATAGCGTGCGTCATCGATGGCGATAGCGAAATGCAGTGCCGCGGCGAAGCTGGTCTTGCCGTTTTTGCGCGGGATGAACAGCAGCACCTCGGAATACAGCCGGATGTCGGTGCCCTTGCGGAAAAACCCCGCGACGTTGTACACGACAAACTTTTCCCACGGCTCGAGCAAAAACGGCTGGCCGCGCAGCTCAGTTTTGGTGTGCCGGAAGTTGTCCTCGATCAGCCGCACGACACTTTCCGCCCGCTCGGGCCGAAAATCATACGCCGGGTTGTCCAGCGCCCGGAAAAACCGCTGGGCCGCCTGCCGCAGTTCCACGCAGGCGATTTTGTCGCCGTCCCGAATTGATCGGACATACTCCAGCACGACGTCCAAATTGGACATGGGTTCAGCCACTGCCTGCTACCCGCCGCGCCAGACCGCTGGCCCCCGGCTTTTTCTTCATTTCGTCGTTGATCTTCTTCAGCCCGGTCGGGGTCAGGCCGAGCTGAGCCAGCATCATGACCGCATCCCGGCGCTGAGTTTCCAGAATGCCGAGCAGCGGATTTTTAACCTGGTATTCGCCGTTCTTGCCTTCGCGCCAGATGAGCGGCTGACTGCCGCGGTCGCGGTACTCCTTGCGGGTCTGCTCCTGATCGCGCAGAAGCATGGCGAGCTGATGAATGGCAGCCGTGAAGTCGGGCTTGTAGGTGCCGACCGCCTGCATCGCCGCCACGATCTCGCTTTCGATTTTCTTGATCGACTTGGCCATGCGGCCTTCCTCCTTTCGCTCCGGCTCCGCGCGCACAGGGGACACGCACGCGAGGGCCTGTTTTTTTGTGCGGATTTTCCTGCCGGCTGCCGGTGAAAATTTCCGCGTCATAGATTCGCGCGGGTGGCGTGCCCGTGACCGGCACCCTGAAACCTTCTCAGGGATGGAAAGACCTCCCTTTGACCGGTCTCCCGCAGCTCTGCGCAGAATTGCCGAGGTGGGGGGGGGATCACTCGCCGCGCCGCGCGGCTTTCCAGCGGCCTTTCTCCGGATGCAGCCGGTTGTGACAGGCCTCGCACAGGCTCACGAGATTATCCAGCCGCCATTCCAGCTCGGGATATTCTTCCCGCGGCCGGATGTGATGCACCGTGGTCGCCGGGCGCGAGCGGAAATACTTCCGGCACTCAACGCACTGGTATGCATCCCGCCGCAGCGCAGCCGCGCGCAGTTTTCGCCAGCGCTTGCTGGTGTAGAATTTATCTGCCATTTCAATTCCTCACAAACAAAAACTTCATTTTCCCCAGTATTTGCGCATCAGGTTGATGGTTGCCGTAGTGCTCGCGATCATGCCATTGAGCCGGATGATGCGCATGCGCAGATGATACTGCTCGGTCGAACGCGGCATCCCCTCAAGCTGCTGCTGCAGCGCATCCCGACGCTGACGCAGCGACACGAGGTCGCGCTCATGCTGCTCCGCAATCTCGCGGATGGACTGGAACTCAGACACTCTGCACCTCCTCACGGCAAAACAAAAGAGCCGACCAACCGGACACACGCTTTGCGTGCATCGCAGTCAATC
>JBJDZO010000259.1:0-2085 GCA_051868095.1 Butyricicoccus sp.
GCGCCATGCGTTCGGTGGCATCCTGTTTGCGGGCGCGCTGCCGCGCCTCGATCTCAGTGGCCGGATAGGCCGGGAAGGTGCAGACCGACACCTCGAAGGTATCCGCTTCGGTGACCGTCCAGTGATAGGTCCCGTCGCGGCGTGCCAGTTCTTCATGCTTAGGATGAAACCCAAACGAGCAGCCCGAAATATCGCCGCGCTGCACCCGGGCATATACATCCATGGCGCTGCGGTCAGCCTCATTGATCTCGACGCGCCCCCACAAACCGTGGTCATCCTCTCGCAGTTCGAGCGTGCCCGCCGCCATGCGGCCGAGCACAAACCCGCGCTCATGATTGAACAGGCAGCGGATATCGTTGTCCCGCAAACTGTTTGCAAATGCGCCGGGCGCGATTTGCTCAAATTCACCCGGCCACAGTTCAATTTCCTCGCCAAACACGGCGAAATATCCTTCGATGTACCGTTTTCCGCCCTCCGGCTCGGCGCGTGTGGTCAGCTTACCCGGAAAATAGGCATGTCGTTTTTCAGCTTGCATCGCTTTCCCCTTTCAGTTTTTTCTGGTCGCCCAGCCGGTTGACCGGAATGTAATTTTCCAGCGTAATGAACTCATCCAGCCCGGGAACCGGTGTATACCCGAACTTTGCGCGGCCTTCGTTGCGGCTCATCATGCCAATAGAAACCAGTTCGGTGGTCATGGTGGTCAGCTCGGACAGGCTGTACTGCATGAGCGATTCCGGGTTGAAGGTAAAGTACCAGTTTTCGCTCCAAAGCAGCTTGCGGGTCAGTTCCTGCTGGATGCCCTGCGCAATCGGCAGGATCACCGACGCGATAAAGTTGTTGTAAGCGTCGCGGTCGAAGTCCCCCACCCCGAGCAGGAATGCCGGCATGCCGAACGCAGCCGCGATGGCACGCTTGTCCAGCGTAATGCTGTCCTGCACGGCGAGGTCGTTCAGCGTCAGCGGCTGCACGGTTTTAACATCGATCTCGCCCGCCGGGATGAGCCACGGCTCTCCCAGCTCGGTGGTTTTGGTGTAGCTGCCGAGGATCGCGCTGCGCTGTTTGGCGTCGCGCAGCTCCTCGACGTCGGCCTGAATGGACACGATCAGGCTGGGTTTCCATTTGGACTGCAAAAACGCGGTCTTGGTGGCGGCGGCCTGCACCAGATTTTCGACCGCACGCTGCACAAGCGGCGTAAAGCCATTGCCCCGGAAGGGATAGTCGTCATCCGGCCGCAGAACGAAGTGCAGCAGTTCATCGGGCTGGAACACCGCGCCGCCGCGCCGGATGACATAACCGTCCGCCGTCTCCTGATAGCTAACTTCCGTCTGCCGCCAGAGCCGCAGCTCTTCCAGCAGACCGTCGCCGGATATAACCGGAAACACAACGGCGTTCCCGGCGATGCACAGGTCGGAGACAATGCGGTAAATGAAGTTTTTGCGCGTCATGATGCGGCTCGGCGCGATGTCCACCCGGCGGGACAGGGCGTTTTTGATGCGCTTGTCACCGTTTTCGGTGTTTTCCATCAGGCGGATAGTCATGGAGCTGATCAGATCAGCGATGCGGTGCACGCAGCCGCGCACGTCCTCGTTCTGAGAAAGCGGCGTGTACCCGCTCGGGCAGAGGATGTCGCGCGCGTCCGAACCATTCAGCCAGACCGCAACCGGATCGGCCCGCGCCGCCGGTGTGCTGCGTCTTGCCGCACTCCTCTGCGCATATTTTGTTCTTGCCATGTTTAATCTCCTTCCTCAAAGAACGAACTCACGCTCCGCTTATCCGCCAGAATGATCGCTTCCTTGCAGCCCATCGTTCCGGCGTCAAACAGATCGATGCGGTGGATGTCGTCAACCTTTTCATACTGCACCTTCTCGTTCGAATCCTCAATCGCCTTGACGTTGCCAATGCAGTATTCATAAGCGCGATTATGCAGGTAATAGAACTTCCCGTCAATGATCGCGCGTTCCTGATGGCGGAATGCCTCGCTTTTCTTCCAATACTGCTGATCGGACACCATCATTTTGAAGCCTGCGCGCCGCATGGAGCGGAAGAACTCGCGGCTGTACTGCTTGTCGAAGCCGACCTGTCGGA
>JBJDZO010000260.1:0-2076 GCA_051868095.1 Butyricicoccus sp.
CATGCTGTATGAAAAATCTTCGACTGACTGGGGAGCGCGTGGTAACGGGTGCGGGCGCGCTGGAAACCCTTGGAACGCTGTATTTTACCCGCGCGATGATCATTACCGGCGGACGGTCGATGTTCCGCAACGGCACGATTGACCGCGCACAGGAGCTGCTCAGCCGCACGGGAGAGGTCTCGGTGTACAGCGGCGTGGGTGCAAACCCGACGCGCGGCGAAGTGGAAAAGGGTCTGGCGGCCATGCGGGAGTTTGCGCCCGATTTGGTCGTTGCCATTGGCGGCGGCTCCCCGATTGATGCCGCCAAAGCCATGGTGCTGTTCTATGAAAACCCTGAGCTGAACTTTGAAAACGTCTTTTCGTCGCCACTGCCCGAAAAGCGCGAGAAAACCGCTTTTGTTGCTGTGCCGTCTACCTCGGGAACGGCGAGCGAGGTGACGCACGTTACCGTCATCACCTTCCCGGAAATCGGGCAGAAACTGGCCATCAAAACCGAGGCGCTTCGTCCGGATATCGCCATTCTGGACGGCGATATCTGCCTGTCGCTGCCCGCGCACATCGCCGCGGAGACCGGTATGGATGCGCTGACCCATGCAATCGAATGCTATACCAACCGCAGCAAGGAAACCTTCACCGATGTGCTTGCACGCGGCGCGATTGAGGGCATTTTTGCATGGCTGCCGCGTTCGGTTGCGCAGGGCGATCTGGAAAGCCGTCAGAAAATGCACGAGTATTCCTGCATGGCAGGCATGGCGTTCTCCAACGCCGGTCTGGGCATGGTGCATGGCATTTCGCACGCCTTTTCCGCCCACTACAACACCGCACATGGTCTGGCAAACGCGGTCATTCTGCCGTATGTGCTCGATTTTAACCGCCGCGACCCGTGGGTTGCCGCACAGCTCGATACCCTGTCCGCAGCACTCGGCGGCGATGTGATCAAAAAGGTACGTGCGCTGTCCAAGGAGGTTGGCATTCCGGCCTGCCTGCGCGACGCGGGCATTGCCGAGGCTGATTTCCTCCGGGATGAAGCCGATCTGATTGCCGGTTCGATGCTCGGTTCGACCAAGGTGAATCCGGTACCGATGACCGAGGAAACCATTGCGCCGATTGTGCGTGCGGCTTATTACGGACACGCATGAGCACCGCACTGCTCACGCTGCATCAGGTTGTGCTGATGCTGCTGCTGATCGCAGTCGGCGCAATGTGTGCCCGGCTCGGCTGGTTCCATGAGACGTTCGCGCAGGCGCTGAGCAAATTCCTGCTCGGGTTTGTCACCCCTGCGCTGCTGATCGATGCCTTTTATCAGCCTTATGACCGCGTACAGGCGCGCAATCTGATGCTGACGGCTCTGCTCGGCGTGCTGTTTCATCTGATGGCCGCGCTGTTGGCACAGCTCCTCATCCGGTATGGACAAGCAGATGTACGTGCGGTCGCCCGCATGGGTGCGGTGTATTCCAACTGTGGGTTCATGGCGTTTCCGCTGGTGCGTGCCGTGCTGGGGGAGGAAGGTGTCTTTCTGGGCAGCACGTTTGTCGGCGTGTTCAATGTGTTTCTCTGGACGCACGGCCGGGCGCTTCTGCTCGGCAGACAGGGCATTTGTCTACGGAAAGCGATCTGTAATCCGGGCGTGCTTGGCACGATTGCGGGCATGCTGCTCTATTTTCTGCGCATCCCTCTGCCCGGAATTGCTCAGGATCTGATTTCCTCGCTCGCGTCGCTCAATACACCGCTCGCCATGATTGTCACCGGTATTTTCCTGTCCCGGTGCCGCCCGCGCACCCTGTTAAGCAGCCGTGTTCTGTATCCGGCTGTGCTCCGCATGGTGGTCCTTCCGCTGGCATTTGTCGGGCTGCTCGTTTTGCTCGGCGTGCCTGGCTGGGGTGCAAACGGCGCAGCGCTTGCGCTGGTCGTATCGCTGTGCGCGAGCTGTCCTTCGGCTGCGTCCAGCGTACTGATGACCTCATCGCTCGGGATGGATTCGTCCTACGGTGCACGCATCATTTTTGCCGCGAGCGCATTGTCTGTCCTGACCATTCCGTTGATTTCTCTGTGCGTTTCTGCGGTCTGTGCGGGTGC
>JBJDZO010000261.1:0-3287 GCA_051868095.1 Butyricicoccus sp.
CGATATCGAGCATTTCCAGGATATATTCGCTCATATGATGCTGCTCACCCCTTCTGTTTCTGTTTCCTTTTACAGGAAAGGGACATTGCTTCCAATGTCCCTTTTTCCAGCCTCGTGATTATCGATTCTCGTAATCAGCTACATTGTCTACGGTAACAGGCTCGAACGGAACCCATACAATGTTGCCGGTCTCATCGGTCTCGTAATCGGTGCCTTCGTTGATTGCCTTGCCTTCCAGCATGTTTGCAGCAGCCATCAGAGCGCCAAAGCCCTGACCATTCGGATCCTGGAATACGGTCATTGCCATTTCGCCGACCTTAAGTGCCTGACGGCCGTCAACGGTCGCGTCAATACCAACGATCGGAACAGAAGACGGATCCAGACCCTTGCTCTTCATCGCCTCAACAGCGCCCAGCGCCATTGCGTCGTTGTTGGATACGATGCAGTCGTACTCAACGGTGTCAACCAGCGGGGAGATCATATCCATTGCGGTTGCGCGGTCATAGTCCGCAGCCAGCGGAGCTGAAGCTTCTACTGCCTTGATGCCGCCGTCTTCCATTGCCTGCAGGAAGGAAGCGGTACGGTTCTCGGTCGAGGTCTGACCCAGAGTACCGTTCAGCAGGATGTACTTGACTTCGCTCTTGCCCTGCGCCTTGAAGTAGTCTACCAGGAAGTCGCCCTGGAACTTACCGGAGGTCATCTCATCCGAGCCAACGTATACTGCGTTCTCGTTCAGAACGGACTCGTCAGCCGGGAAGCGGTTTACGAATACAACCTTCATATCGCCGGCTGCCTCCACGCACTGTGCAGCGGTGGACGGGTCAACCATGTTGATGATGACAGCATCCTCACCGTTGTTGCGTGCGGTTTCGATGTACTGCAGCAGCTTGCCGGTGTCGTTCTGGGCGTCCTGCGTGGTCAGGTTTACGCCGACCTGAGAAGCCGCGTTCTTCGCGCCGGTTTCCATCGCGCTCAGGAACTCATCGCGCAGCGCCATGATCAGGGTCATGTTGTACTGGCCGTCGCCCGAACCGGATGCCGCTGCACCCGAACCGGAAGCCGCGCCGCCCGAGGACGAACCGCCGCCGCAGCCGGTCAGCATTGTGGCTGCCATTGCCATTGCCATGAAGCTCGCAAAAATCTTCTTCTTCATTCTCACTACCTCTTTCTTCTCGGCCCCCTCTTTCAAGGAGGATTATCACAAATTTCAGCACTGTGCACGTTCACACCGCTTGTTTGTGACGTGTTTTGCTGATGTATTAGTTTTACACTGCCCGGAAAGAAAAGTCAACCGTCTCCCGCCTTTTTCCACATTTATGCCGTTCCTCCGCCCATTCGCTTGGTGAAGAATACTACAAATAATTGTTGTTGTATCCTTTTTGCATAATTTTCTCACTTTTAATTATGCATATTGCACAATTAAAACCTGGTTTTTTTCGTCTTGCGCAGCTTTTCTTCGATAGCCTACATTCTTTTTCTGGTTTTCTTTATTTTTACAATCCGAATATTTTTCCAGCCAAAACTGAAGTATTTTTTCTTTTTCTCCCACTTTTCAAACAAAAATCCGGTCATTTTCTTTTATTGTTACAATTCAGAAAAATTTCTGTATTTTTTTCTATCATGTGAACGAGCACAAATATTTAAATGCTGCTTTTTCAAAACTTTATTTCCTTTATTATATTGTTTGTGGTACAATAGATTCAACCGAAGCGCCTCTCCCCATTTCTGGGACCACAATATTCTAAGGGAGTGAGCATATGCCTATCACAATCAATAAAATCGCAGAGTTATGCGGCGTATCACGCGGCACGGTCGACCGCGCCCTGCATGATAAAGGCAACGTCCGCCCGGAGCTGCGTGACCGCATCAAGCAGATCGCGCAGGAATACGGCTACCAGCCCAACCGCGCCGGTCTCGCACTTTCCCGCGCCCATCGCCCGATCCGGCTGGGCGTTGTGCTGCATTCGGTGCAGACACCCTTTCTTCAGATGCTGCTCAACGACTGCCGCAAGGAAGCCGAACGTCTGAGCGCGTTCAGCGTCGAGGTTATCTTCCGACTGGCCTCCGATGTTGACCCGCTGCATCAAGCGGCAATGATTGATGAACTGGTCGAGCAGTACCATATCGATGGTCTGGCACTCATGCCGCTGCACAATGACCTGATCCGCTTCAAAATCGATTCCCTTGCAGAAAACCAGCACCTTCCCATCGTCACCCTGAACACCGATCTGCCCGAAAGCAAGCGTCTTTCCTATGTTGGACAGGACAACTACGCCAGTGGGCGCACCGCGGCCGGGCTGATGGGCATGATGCTGGGCGGACGCGGGCGGGTGCTGCCGCTCACCGGCTTCTTTCAGGGACATCAAGCCTATTCCGAGCGCATGGAGGGCTTTCTCGGGGAAATGCACGAACGCTATCCTCAGATTGAACTGCTCCCCGTGGAAAGTTCGCTCGATGACCCCGACCGTTCCGAAGAACTGACCCGCTCGGTTCTCCAGCAGTATCCGTATCTGAGCGGTATCTATGTCGCGTCCTACGGCTACGACGGCGTGTGCAAAGCACTCATTGACCTCGGACTGGACCAGAAGGTTCATGTCATTACCTACGACGAAATTCCGTCCAATCTGCAGTTTGCGCGCGACCACGTGATCGATTTCATCATCGGTCAGGACGCCCACATGCAGGCTACCCTGCCCTTACAGCTGCTCAGCGACTATATTTTGCTCAAGCAGCCCCCGAAAAAAGAGAATTATTTCACCGATATCCGCGTGCTGTTTCATTATAATCTCGGCACGCTGCTTGACTGACTGCGAGGTCTGCCATGAATTCCACTCCACCTGCACCACCCCGCCTGCGGTGTGCCGTTGTATTCCAGCATCAGCCCGATCAAACCCCTCACCTGCCGTGCCAGATGGACAGTATGTATCGGATAATCCTGCTCTCCTCCGGCTCAGCTGCCTTCTTCATCGATCACAAGGTGTATTCGGTTCAAACCGGCGATGTACTGATCTGCCGCCCGCAGGCACGCTATGCCATCCTCCCTTCGCCGGACGGCATTTTCTACACGGCGCTGTCCTTTGAAATTCCTTCGTTAGCCGATGTCCATGCCCTCCCTCTCACGGATGTGTTCCATTGCGGCAGCCGATTTGACGAACTTCTTTCGCTGTCCGGCATGCTGCTCCTGCCCAGCGGCCAGCCCGCGGTACGCGCCCATCTGCTCAGCGCCCTGCTGCTCCAGATCAGCACCGGCTGCGGCGCGGCGCCCCGGCATATCATCCAGTCCGAGT
>JBJDZO010000261.1:3387-9174 GCA_051868095.1 Butyricicoccus sp.
CTCCAGATCAGCACCGGCTGCGGCGCGGCGCCCCGGCATATCATCCAGTCCGAGTCCCCGGCGTACACCATGTCCCGCTTCATCGACGAGCACTACACCGAGGATATCTTTCTCAGCGATATCGCAGGCTCGGCGCACATCACCCCCAGTCATGCGATTCATATTTTCAAGCCGGTCTTCGGCATCTCTCCGGTGCAGTACCTGAACAACCGCCGCATCGGACAGGCTCAGCATCTGCTGGCCACTACCGACCTCAGCGCCAGCCAGATCGCCTCCATGGTCGGCATCGGCAACATCAACTATTTCTATACCGTCTTTAAAAAGCTGTCCGGACAGTCCCCGGCTTCGTATCGTGCCTACCTGCACGACAAAACCATGTACTTTCCAGACTGAAAAAGCCCCCGACCTAAATGGTCGGGGGCTTTTGTCTGCCATTTTACAGGTTTTCCTTCAGGAACGCCTCGAGCGCCGCTGCCGCAGCATCCTCATCCGCGCCGTCGAGCGTGAAGGTGACGGTTTCGCCGCACTTGATGCCAAGGCCCATCAGCGCAAACATCTTGCGCGGGTCAATGGTCTTTTCGCCCTTGGTCAGCGAGGGGGTTGCGGTGAATTCCTTGAGCTTCTTGACCAGCAGGCCTGCCGGACGTGCGTGAATGCCCTGAGCATCCTGAATGGTATACGTTACTTCTTTCATGCTTTTCGTCTCCTTTTCAGTTCAGGCGGAAACCATCGTTTCCTATATCCGTATTATACTCCAAATACTTGGGATTACGCAAGCCTGTCCGCCCCTTTTATCCGACTGCCCGCATGAGAATTTCCATGACGGCAATCAGCGCGGGCAGCGTCACCACGGAAAGAATGGTGGTCAACGCGATGGCGCGGGTGGCGTACAGGAAATCTGCGCCGTACACCTGACTGAACATGGCCGATGCAATCGCGGTCGGTGCAGCAGCTCCTACAAGCAGCGTCAGCTTAGCCGTTTCATCGACCGGCACGAACAGCAGAATCACCATCACAACCAGCGGGATAGCGAGCAGGTGCAGCGCGCTCAGACCCCACAGCGATTTATCCGAAAAGCATTCTTTCAGGTTGACCTGTGCGATAAAACAGCCCAAACAGATCATAGCGAGCGGCGTATTGAGGTCGCCCACGAAGTCGATAGCCGTGTACAGCAGCCCGGGCAGTTTGACCGGTGACACAAACACCAGCATGCCGATCACCGCGCCGATCAAGCCGGGGTTGTTGAAGATGACGTTGCGCGCGTTCATCTTTTCCCGGCCGTGCGACAGTTCCCAAACGCAGTAGGTCCACAGCACGACTGCCATACAGCAGATGTGCGCCGAGCCGAGAAACACGCCGCTCGCACCGAACATGGCCGACAGCAGCGGCAGCGCCATGAAGCCGTCGTTGGTCAGAATGGTGCATACACGGCGGTCGGCGTAGTTTTCATGCTTTTTGCTATGCACCAGACGCGCAACGGTGATCGAAATACCAAAGGTCACAATCGCGCACAGCAGGGTAATAAAGAATGTGCGCGCAAGCGCGGGATCAAACTCGCGCTGAAACGAACGGATGAGCGTGCACGGTGTAACATAGCGGTTGAGCAGGCCGGACATGCTCTTGGTCGTCTCATTATTAAAGACGCCCTTGCGGAAAATATAATATCCAAGCAGCATGATAAAAAACATGACGACAATCTGCTGAAATACAATAATACTGTTTGCGAACATAACATTCCCCCGGAATCCATCATTTTTTCCTTTTTTATGATACGCCCTGCGAGCCGCCGCTGTCAACGGCATACTTTTTGTCCCTGCGTCATACCTTTTCACAAAAGGGAAAGGTGGAGTCCATTATGAAAAAGCTGCTCGGCGCGGCGCTCTGCGCCCTCCTTCTTCTGACCCATGCAGCGGCCCTGCCCGCCATGGGCAACCTGACCGCCAAATCCGCGGCTCTCTACGACGCCAGCGGGCAAATGCTCTACGAACTCAATGCCGAAGAACCACTTCAGCCCGCTTCAGTCACCAAAATCATGACCCTGCTGCTGGTCATGGAGGCGCTCGACCGCGGTGAGGTCACGCTCGACACGATGGTGACCGGCTCGGCGCATGCGGCCTCGATGGGCGGCACTCAGATCTGGCTCAAGGAGGGCGAACAGCTTTCCATGGACGAGATGCTGAAAGCCATTGCGGTCGGCTCGGCCAACGACTGTGCGGTTGCGGTCGCCGAACATCTCGCCGGTACTGAGGAAGCTTTTGTCGAACGTATGAACACACGCGCAAAGGAGCTTGGCTGCACGTCCACCACCTTTGTCAACGCCAACGGTCTGGATGCGGACGGCCAGAAAACCCTGACCTCGGCGCGCGACCTCGCACTGATTTCGGTCGAGCTGCTGAAACATCCCAAGATTCTCGATTACACCACAATCTGGATGGATACCATCCGAAACGGTGAATTTTCGCTCGCCAACACCAACAAAATGCTGCGCAGCTACAAGGGCCTCATCGGCCTCAAAACCGGCTACATCTCGGAGGCCGGGTTCTGCATCTCGGCGGCCGCCACACGCGACGGCATGACCCTCATCGCTACGGTCATGGCCGCGCCGACCAAGGAGGATCGCATGGCCGACGCAACCGCGCTCCTCAACTACGGCTTTGCCAACTTTACGCCTTATACCCCTGACCTTTCGGCCGCGCTCACTCCCCTGCCGGTTAAGATGGGCAAGGCGGAGACGGTCGCCGTGCAGGCTGAGGAGGTGCCGCCGGTTGTGGTTGCTAAGGAAAAGCTGGAAAGCGTTCAGACCGAAATCCATCTGCCCGACAGCGTTGAAGCGCCGGTCGAAGCCGGGCAGGAACTCGGCACCGCAGAAATCCGGGACGGCGAAAATGTCCTCTTCACACTGCGCCTGACCGCCGCCGAAGCGGTCGAGCGTTTCCATTTTCAGGATTTATTCCGTGCTTTCCTGCGCGTGGCACTGATGAAGGAAGACTGAGATTCCCCGCGGTTTTTCTGCATATCTGTGCCCATTTCTCCGGTTTTCCGCATTTCTTTCCGGCATTGTCCGACGCAGGGGCGCACATAGTCCACCCGGCAGCGTGCCCCCGTTTCCAGAAACGTCCTCAAAAGTTCATAAGAAATCTTGTGATTATGATTGTTTTTTTGGGCGTTCTATGATAACATAAATATAACCTCAAAGGTTGGGAGGAATTTAATTATGGTAAAACTTATTGTCGGCGGCACTGGCACCGGTAAAACCAAGACCATCATCGAACTGGTGAATGCCGCTGTAAAGGAAGAAAAGGGCAGCGTAGTTTGCATCGCGAAGGGCGATAAGCTCAAGTTTGATATCTCTTACGACGCTCGTCTGGTCAACATCAGCGATTATATGGTAGAAGGTTACAAGGGCCTGCTCGGTTTCGTATCCGGCATCCATGCAGGTAACTACGATATCACCAAGATCTACATCGACAGCCTCTACAAGCTGCTTGACTCCAAGGAACCGGCAACTGCCGAAGCGTTCCTCAAGGAGATTGACGCGTTCTCGACCAAGCATTCTGTGGATTTCACCGTTGCGCTCAGCGAGGACGAGACTTCGATCACCGAGGGTATGAAGAAGTATCTGTAACCTCTATTTGGAATAGACATCCAAAACAAACCTCATCGGGCGTAATCACTAAGATTGCGCCCGGTTTTTTGTGCACTTTAAAGGGTGCGCGCAAGAATTTGCAAATTTTTTTGGAAAAACACGATAAAAAGTGTTTTGCATTCTGGTACTTTTATGTATAATAAGAGGTAGCGTAAGCGGATCGGATGGAGGTGCCCGGCTTGGGAAAGAAGTCCAGCATTTGGAAGTATCTTGTCTGGGTAACCACTCTGTCTGCCTCGCTCATCGGCCCGATCGCCCTGTGCGTTCTGGGTGCGGTGTTCTTACAGCAGCGTTTTTCGCTCGGCGGCTGGATCATGCCCGTGGCCATTTTCCTCGGGCTGGGCACCGCGGCGGCAAACCTGCTCAAATTCTTCCGCTTCATGCAAAGCGAAGCGGAAAAACGCGATCAAAACCAGGAGGATCATCATGGACGCATTTGAAGTCGTCCGCGAAGAAACGCGGCGTATGACGCGCGGATGCATCCCGCTGGCGCTTCTCGCGTATGCGGCGTTCGCGCTCGCCGGATACTATCACTGGGGTGTGGCATTGAGCCTCGTGCTCGGCACAGCCTACACGCTGTTCAACTTCAACCTGATGGCACGCACTGCCGTGCGGGCTGCCCTGATGGGCGATCCCGTCCGCGCGCAGCGCATGCAGTCCAGCCGCTACCTGATGCGGTATGCGCTGACCGGATTGCTGCTCGTGGGGGCGATCAAGTTCCCTCCGCTCAACGCAGCCGCTGCGGCCATCCCGCTGTTCTTTCCCAAGATCATACTCATCGCATCCGGCATATTTCACAGGAAAGGAGGTTAGTTGAGTGGCACAAGTAAACGGACCAAAAATATATCTGTACCTGTTTGGCAATTCTAAGCTGCCCATTACGGAAACGATGGTCAACTACTGGATTGTGATGCTTTTTATCCTGTTTCTCTGTATTTTTCTGACGAGCAGGATGGAAAAAATCCCGAAAGGCAAACAGGCGGTTGCCGAAAAAATCGTGCTCATGATCGACGGTCTCGTCGACCAGAACATGGGGCCAGACTTCCGCGGCTATTCGCCGTATATCGCTACGCTGATGATGTCTTCAGTCTTCGGTTCCCTGTGTTCCCTGGTCACGCTGCGTTCGGTCACTGCGGATCTGAACACCACGCTCGGCTGGGCGCTGATCACCTTCGCACTGATCACCTACACCAAGATCAAGTACCACGGCATCGGCGGATATCTCAAGGGCTTCACGGAGCCGATCTTCTTCATGACTCCGCTGAATCTTCTCAGTGAAGTCGCAACTCCGATTTCCATGAGCTTCCGTCATTTCGGCAACATCGCCGGCGGCTTCGTCATCACGACGCTGCTGCTGAGCGCACTCAGTTCCCTGTCAACCGCGCTGCACCTGCCGCTCCCGCTGTTCCAGATCGGTATTCCCGGCGTTCTCAGCCTGTATTTCGATCTGTTCTCCGGCTGCATTCAGGCGTTCATCTTCAGCATGTTGACAATGGCGTATGTTGGTTCGGCAAAGGATTAAAACACGGATAGGAAAACCCACAAGAAGAAAAGTTTAGGAGGAAAATCTTTATGGATCCGAAAGCATTTGTAGCAGGTATGTCCGCTCTGGGTGCAGGCATGGCAATGATCGCCGGTCTTGGCCCTGGTATTGGTGAGGGTTACGTTGCAGGTCAGGCCTGCTCGGCAATCGCCCGTCAGCCCGAGGCACAGTCCGATGTTACCCGTACCATGATTCTCGGTATCGCAATGGCCGAGTCCACCGGTATTTACGCGCTGGTTATCGCGCTGCTCCTGATCTTCGCAAACCCGCTGATCAACAGAGTAGGCTGAGTTTCAGAAGCAGAGCTTCCACTTTCAGGAAGGAGGGAAACCAGTAGAAATGTTTCAGGACTTTGTCAGCATAGGCGCTTGGAATATTGTTGTGACGATCTGCAACACCATTATTACGTTCCTCATCGTCAAGAAATTCCTGTTTAAGCCTGTGCGCAAGATGCTGGCTGCCCGTTCGGAAGAGGTTCAGGCTATGTATGATCAGGCCGAGACCGACCGCGCGGAAGCCGCGGCGATGAAGAAGGATTACACCGACTCCATCGCAAACGCCAAGGCGGAGGCGACGCAGATTACGCAGAACGCTACCC
>JBJDZO010000262.1:0-2058 GCA_051868095.1 Butyricicoccus sp.
GAACAGATTAAGGTCATCCAGTCCGAACTGGGCGAGCAGGACTTGAACGCCGAAGTAGACAGCTATCGCGCACGGATTCTTGCGCTTGAGCTGCCCGAAGAGCACACCGAAAAGCTTATGAAGGAAGCCGACCGCCTGAGCAAGATGAGCAGCATGTCGGCCGAGAGCGGCGTGGTACGTACCTATCTGGATACCGTACTCGATCTGCCGTGGAAGGACAAGACGGAAGAAAGCAATGACCTGACCCATGCGGCGGAGATTCTGAACCGCGACCACTACGGCATGGAAAAGGTCAAGGAGCGCATTCTGGAGTTCCTCGCGGTCAAGAGTTTGGCGCCCGACCTTCGGGGACAGGTGCTTTGTCTTGCAGGCCCTCCGGGCGTCGGCAAGACCTCGATTGCGCGTTCGGTGGCCGAAGCTATGGGCCGCAAATACGTGCGCCTGTCGCTCGGCGGCGTGCGCGATGAGGCCGATATTCGCGGCCACCGCAAAACCTACATTGGCGCCATGCCCGGCCGTATCATGACCGCGATGGCGCAGGCGGGCAGCAGCAATCCGCTCATGCTGCTCGATGAAATCGACAAGATGGGCAACGATTTCCGCGGCGACCCGGCATCTGCGATGCTCGAAGTGCTTGATATCGAGCAGAATAACGCCTTCCGCGACCATTACATTGAGCTGCCGTTTGATCTGTCGGACGTGCTGTTCGTGACAACGGCAAACGACCTTGGCACCGTGCCGCGTCCGCTGCTCGACCGCATGGAGGTCATTGAACTGCCGAGCTATACGGCGGAAGAAAAAGTGCAGATTGCGAAGCGCCATCTGCTGCCCAAGCAGCTGGAAAAGCACGGCCTGACCAAGTCTCAGCTTACCATTTCCGAAGAGGTCATGCACGCGGTGGTCGCGGGCTATACCCGTGAAGCCGGTGTGCGCCGTCTGGAACAGCTGCTGGCCAAGCTGTGCCGCAAGGCAGCAAAGCGCATCGCGGACGGCACGGCCAAGAAGCTGACCGTCACTGCAAAGAATCTCGAAGAACTGCTCGGTCCGGTCAAGTACAAGGATGACGTAATTGCCCGCCGCGATGAAGTCGGCGTGGTGAATGGTCTTGCGTGGACCAGCGTGGGCGGCGAAATGTTACAGGCCGAGGTTGCGGTAGTGCCCGGTACGGGCAAGATCGAAGTGACCGGCAATCTGGGCACAGTCATGCAGGAGAGCGCCAAAGCAGCGGTGACATTCGTGCGTTCACGCGCCGAAATGCTGCGTATCAGTCCGAACTTCTACAAGGAAATGGATATGCACATCCATTTCCCGGAAGCGGCCATCCCGAAGGACGGCCCGTCGGCGGGCGTGACGATCACCACCGCGCTGATTTCCGCGCTGACCGGCGCACCGGTGCGGCATGACGTTGCCATGACCGGCGAAGTAACGCTGCGCGGCCGCGTGCTGCCGATCGGAGGCCTGCGCGAAAAGACTATGGCGGCTTACCGCGCGGGCATCAAGACGGTCATCATCCCGAAGGACAACGAGCCTGACCTCGAGGAAGTGGTTCCGGTGGTGCGTAAGCACATCAAATTCGTGCCTGCCGAGACCATGGACACGGTCATGGAAACCGCGATTGATTTTTCGCACCGTCTGCCGCCCATCCTTTCGGAGGACAAAAAGGAGCAGCCCATCGTGCCGGTGCCGCATGGCGGCCAGCCTGCAACCATGCTGCGCCAGTGACAGGAGGCCGATATGCTGAATCTGCACCACGCGGAGTTTATCCGCTCCGCAGTCAAAGAAGCCGATTTCCCACAGGATAATCTGCCGCAGATTGTGTTTGCGGGCAAATCGAACGTGGGCAAATCGTCCACCATCAACAAGCTTCTGAACCGTAAGAATTTCGCCCGTGTGGGCAACCAGCCGGGCAAAACCATCCACATCAACTACTTTCTGATCGATAAGCAGGCTTATTTTGTTGATCTGCCCGGCTACGGCTACGCGAAAGTATCGAAGGGCGAACGTGACCGATGGGGCCAGCTCATCGACACCTATTTTGCGTCCGGACTGATCACGCTC
>JBJDZO010000263.1:0-2054 GCA_051868095.1 Butyricicoccus sp.
ATATTTTTCACGGAAAGTCTGTAAATTCTGTGTATTTTCCTGAAATTCCCGAACCAATTCCGGATTTCCGCACAACAAAAAAAGCACCCCATCCGTTTTCAGATGAGGTGCTTTGTAATTTATGGGGAATTTATGAGCCGCGGATTAATACATGCCGCCCATGTCCGGGCCAGCCGGAGCAGCCGGAGCAGCCGGCTCCTTCTTGTCCGCTACGATCGACTCGGTGGTCAGTACCATCGAAGCAACCGATGCCGCGTTCTGCAGCGCCGAACGGTTTACCTTGGTCGGGTCTACGATACCAGCCTTGATCATGTCGCCATAGGTCTCGTTGTAAGCGTCGAAGCCGTAGCCGATCTGATCTGCGGTCTTGATCTTCTCCAGAACAACCGCGCCGTCTACGCCAGCATTTGCAGCGATCTGCTTTACCGGAGCCTCCAGGCCGCGCATGATGATCTGTACGCCGGTCTTTTCGTCACCCTCAACGGTGTCGATCAGAGCGGCAACTGCCGGAATTGCGTTCACATAAGCGGTGCCGCCGCCAGCAACAATACCTTCCTCAACTGCGGCGCGGGTTGCGTTCAGAGCATCCTCAATGCGCAGCTTCATTTCCTTCATTTCGATCTCGGTTGCAGCGCCAACCTTGATGACAGCTACGCCGCCAGCCAGCTTTGCCAGACGCTCCTGCAGTTTCTCACGGTCGAAATCCGAAGTGGTCTTTTCGATTGCAGCACGAATGGTTGCAACGCGAGCCTTGATCGCCTCAGAATCGCCAGCGCCGTCTACGATGGTGGTGGTCTCCTTGTTGACCTTGACCTGACGTGCCTGACCCAGCATAGCCAGAGTAGCGTCCTTCAGATCCAGACCAACTTCCTCGGAAATTACGGTACCGCCGGTCAGAACCGCGATATCCTGCAGCATCTCCTTGCGGCGGTCGCCGAAGCCCGGTGCCTTAACAGCAACGCAGGTGAAGGTGCCGCGCAGACGGTTTACGATCAGGGTGGACAGAGCCTCGCCCTCGATATCCTCAGCAACGATCAGCAGCTTGCGGCCAGCCTTTACGATCTGCTCGAGCAGCGGCAGCAGGTCCTGAATGACCGAAATCTTCTTGTCGGTGATCAGGATCATTGCATCGTCCAGAACCGCTTCCATCTTCTCGGTGTCGGTTACCATGTACGGGGTAACGTAGCCGCGGTCGAACTGCATGCCTTCTACTACCTCAGAGTAGGTCTCAGCGGTCTTGGACTCCTCTACGGTGATAACGCCATCGGTGGAAACCTTCTCCATTGCCTCAGCGATCAGGGTGCCGATCTCCTCGCTGCCGGAAGAAACCGCGCCAACGCGAGCGATGTCTTCGGTGCCGTTCACCTTCTTGGAGTTCTCAGCGATTGCCTTTACCGCGGTATCCACTGCCTTGCTCATGCCCTTGCGCATAACCATCGGGTTTGCACCGGCTGCCAGGTTCTTCAGGCCCTCACGGATGAATGCCTGTGCGAGCAGGGTTGCGGTGGTGGTGCCGTCGCCAGCCAGATCGTTGGTCTTGGTAGCAACTTCCTTGACAAGCTGTGCGCCCATGTTCTCGAACGGATCGTCCAGTTCGATATCCTTGGCGATGGTCACGCCGTCGTTGGTGATCAGCGGAGCGCCGAACTTCTTATCCAGCACAACGTTGCGGCCCTTGGGGCCCAGGGTAACCTTTACGGTATCGGCGAGCTGGTCTACACCGCGCTGCAGGGACTTGCGCGCATCTTCGCCGAACAGAATCTGCTTAGCCATAATAAAATTCCTCCAATATCTTTCCGATAATTTACTTAGTCAACGACTGCAAGAATGTCGCCCTGACGAACGATGATCAGTTCCTCACCGTCCACCTTCACTTCGGTGCCGGAATACTTGCTGGTGATTACCTTATCGCCCGGCTTAACCTGCATCACAACTTCCTTGCCGTCCACCATGCCGCCGGGGCCAACTGCCAGCACTTCTGCTACCTGGGGCTTTTCCTTTGCAGAGCCGGTCAGGATGATGCCGCTTGCGGTGGTCTCCTCTGCCTCGACCAT
>JBJDZO010000264.1:0-2052 GCA_051868095.1 Butyricicoccus sp.
ATGATTGAGCCGACCTCAGGCAATACCGGCATTGGTCTTGCGTCGCTGGCATCGGCACGCGGCTACCGCACCATCCTGACTATGCCGGAGACCATGAGTCTGGAGCGCCGGAATCTGTTGAAGGCTTATGGCGCCGAACTGGTGCTCACCGAGGGCGCGAAGGGTATGCAGGGCGCGGTAGACAAGGCCTCTGAACTGGCGCGCGAGATTCCGGACAGCTTTCTGGCCGGGCAGTTTGTCAATCCGTCCAACCCGCAAGCACATTACGAAACGACCGGTCCGGAGATCTGGGCGGACACCGACGGACAGGTGGATGTGCTGGTAGCAACCTTTGGCACCGGCGGCACGGTTTCGGGCACCGGCAAATACCTGAAGGAACAGAATCCGGCGATTCATGTAGTGGCAGTCGAGCCGGCTTCGTCGCCGCTTCTGTCTGAGGGCAAGGCCGGACCGCATAAGATTCAGGGCATCGGTGCGAACTTCATCCCGGACACGCTCGACCGCACGGTTCCGGACGAAATCATGACTGTAACCGATGAGGAGGCGTTTGCCTTCGGCAAGGAGACCGCACGGCTGGAGGGTCTGCTGGTCGGGATTTCGTCGGGTGCGGCTCTGTGTGCGGCTGCAAAGGTTGCCGCACGTCCGGAGTTTGCCGGAAAGAATATCGTGGTGATTCTGCCGGATACCGGCGACCGCTATCTGTCCACCCCGATGTTTGACTGAGCCAAATGAACGAAGGACAGCAAGTCATGCGGCTTTATGAGCGCTGCCGTCTGTGCCCGCGCGCCTGCGGTGTAAACCGGACAGCAGGGCAGCACGGATTTTGCGGCGCGTCCGCCGAATTGCGTGTGGGACGCGCCATGCTCCACGCATGGGAGGAACCGCCGATTTCCGGCACACGCGGCTCAGGTACCGTATTCTTTTCGCACTGTACGCTCGGCTGTGTGTTCTGCCAGAACCGCGCCATCAGCCGCCGCAGCGCGGACGGCGTTGGGATTGACGCCGAGCGTCTTGCGGAAATCTTTCTCGAATTGCAGGCACAGGGCGCACACAACATCAATTTGGTCACAGCGGCACACTATGCGCCCCATCTGAAAGAAGCCATTCCGGCGGCACGGCGGGGCGGGCTGCGTATCCCGGTGCTGCTCAACTCGGGCGGCTACGAAGCGCCGGAAACGCTGGAGCTGCTGGACGGGCTGATTGATATTTATCTGCCCGATTTCAAATATTACAGCTCCTATTATGCCGAACGGTATTCGGGTGCAGCCGATTATTTCGAGATCGCGGATGAGGCAATCGAGCAGATGGTGCGGCAGACCGGCGCGCCGCAGTACGACGCGGACGGCCTGCTGCAAAAGGGAACGGTCATCCGGCATCTGATGCTGCCCGGCCTGCTCGGAGATACCAAACAGGTGCTGCGTCACATCGCGGAGCGCTGGGGCGACCGCGTGCTGGTCAGCCTGATGCGGCAATATACGCCGTTTGCGATGGAGAAATACCCGGAAATCAACCGCCGGATTATCACGGAGGAATATCAGGAAGCGGTGGAATATTTCGAGTTTCTCGGGCTGTCGGGCTTTTTGCAGGAGGACGAAGCCGCACAGGAAAGCTTCATCCCATCCTTCCGCGGCGAGGGCGTGAAAAAAGGTTGACGCTTTCGCAGCGTTGTGCTATAATCCAGTTAAATGAAAACCGCGAAAAACGATGAAAAGAAAAGTATGTGTCTGCAAATGTCACAGAGAGCCTTCGTCTGGTGAAAGAAGGTACGGCTGCATTCACAGAAAATGGCCTTGGAGTTGCGTACCGAGTTGCCGGCGGCAATTAGGATACGATGGGAGCGCCCATTACAGCGCCAGAGTATCGAAAGAAATTTCCGTACTTGCAGAGGTCTGCGCTGTGAGGCGCAGGCAAACGAAGGTGGTAACACGAAGCTTCTGCTCTCGTCCTTTGATTGGGGACGGGAGCTTTTTATTTTAAGAAAAGTCCGCTTGGGGCTTGACGGGAGAAAGGAAGATCTATCATGGCAGTATCGATTCGCAGATGGAAAGAAGA
>JBJDZO010000265.1:0-2039 GCA_051868095.1 Butyricicoccus sp.
AAGTCAAAGATCAAACCACAATTTCTGCATTGAAAATTCATTTCTTAACTTGTCCACGCTGATCGTGATTCCGCCCACCATTTTACGATCAATGTCAACGGCTAAAGGGCTTGGGATTATCCCAAATTTCCGGTGTGTACGGACACCGGATGTGCTTGCTATTCTCCCAAATCTCAGTTCTCCCCGTCCCCTCGCCGCGCTTTTCCTTCGCCGCGATCTGTGTTATACTGTAGGAAAATTGCCGAAGGGAGGGCTGCACATGGCAGAGCGGCGCGTGTTTGCCGGTTACTACAAACGCTACGACGGGAAGCCGATTTTCGTCGTCCGGGTGCTCAGGGACATCGACACCGGCGAGGCTATCGTGGTCTGCAAGGACGCCAGCTTTTCCCGCGAGGACAACGAGCATTACTACCTCATCCGTTACGCCTCCTTCTGCGAAAAGGTCGAGGTAGACGGCGAGCTGCGGGATAAATACGTCCGCCAGACCCGGCGCGAGATCGATGAAGGTACCGTCCGCGAGGTGTATGAGGACGGCTTTCCGGAGCCAAAGAGCAAGCGCTTCACTTTCGTTGACGACGAGTACGAAGATCGCTTCATCCGCTGCAGTAAAACCTACTACGAATATGCCAAGGACATCTGCGAGAACTACCGCATGGACATGCAGCGTTACCGGCTCATCCGGGAACGAAAGCAGTACATCGGCGTTCACGACCGGGACGAATATCTGGCCATGCGCGAGGATCTGGCATTCCTCCAGCAATCCCTCAAAACGGTGCTCCACGACTACGCTGAGATCTTCAAAAAACGCTTTTCCGAAGGACTGTCCATCCGCAAGACAGCGGACGCCTTGCAGATCAATCGCGGAGCGGTCGAGCGGCGGCAGAACGCGCTCTATCTGGCGTTCGCCGTGCTTCTGCGGCAGCGGGACGAGGCGGACGGCACTTGCCGGTTATCGCAGGAAAACAAAGTGGATTGTTGGGATACAACCGAATAGCAGCAGCTTCCCGGAAGCGCCTGTCATGCAGACAGGCGCTTCTTTTTTTGCTCTTTTTCGTGACAATCGTGAGACAAATCGCCTCGATTTGTCCGTTGGATAGTGGAAGGGTTTCAGAGCAGAGAAATTTTTTCCTGCACCCCCCAGCAAGAGCAAAAATGCGCGTTGTAAAGTAGAAGGAATTTTTTTCAGAGGGGTGTCAAGTTTTTCGCTGAAATTGTCCGTTGTCATGTAGAAGGGTAAAAGACAGTGAGGCAACGGCATGATCGTCTGCAAAAGGTTTCGTGACAGAAACGTGACAGTCCGCTTCATTTTGTCCGTTGGCTAGTGAAAGGAGAATTTTGAGCCAATGCTCCAACCGTAACAAACCACGAAACTTTTTCAAAATTGAAAGGAGAAATTCTATGTACACCATGCACTACGATCATTCCCACAAGACCGCCGTCCCCACGGAGCTGCTGCAAGACCCGTATTTCTCGGTCGATACCAAGGGCCTTGCCGCCATTCTCTGCTCCTTCGGCAAAGAAGCCTTCGAGCTGTCCGAGTTGGCTGACCAGTTGAGAGATAACCTGTCAGACGAGCGAACCTTCCGCGCGCTCATGGAGCTTTACGACATGTGCTATCTGGACATCTGGAAAGAGGGCGACAACTTCCATCTGAAGCTGAGGGGGATGTGACCATGGCAGACCGCACACGTCCTATCCGCAAGGAAATCTGTCTGAACGAGACAGAGCTGAATCTTATTCGGCACAAGATGCGCCAGATAGGAACCCATAACTTCGGAGCCTACGCCCGCAAGATGCTGATCGACGGGTACATCATCAAGGTGGATTACACCGAACAGAAGAAGCTGGCCGCTGCCGTGAACCGCATTGCATCGAATGTCAATCAGATTTGCCGCCGCATCAACAGCACCGGGCACTTCTACGAGGCCGACATCGTTGAGCTGAAAGACCGGCTCGGTGACGTGTGGGAACTGCTGAAAATGCGGCAGAAGGATGAGCTTTGACCATAATGGGATTTTCCATACATGGGTTTTCCGGCA
>JBJDZO010000266.1:0-2036 GCA_051868095.1 Butyricicoccus sp.
GTCGCGCAGCGAGATACCCATTGTAATGGTACGGATATCCAGATGCTCCTCCTCGATCATTTTAATGGTTTCGAGGATATCGCGGGTATTAATCATTGCCACTGTTTGTTACCTCACTCAAATGCGGTGCATCGCGTTGAAGATGTCCTCATGCATGGTATGAATCTTCATGCCGAGTTCTTCGCCGTTCTTATCCAGCAAATCGGCCAGCGCGGTGAAATCCACCGTGCACTTATCGATGTTCACCAGCATCACCATGGCAAACATATCATCCATAACATTCTGAGAAATATCGACGATATTCACATCATGTTCATAAAGGGTGTCCGAAATCTTGGCAATGATGCCCGTCCGGTCTTTTCCCACAACAGTAATTACTGCGCGCATACTCTTTACCTCCTGAGAGTTCCCTATTATAATTTTCTATGTTATTGAGCCGATAAAATATCGGTCAAAATCGAATTGGAGAGCAGAAACCCCTGCTCGGTCAGCCGCCAGCGGCCGTTTTCCAGAACGGTCAGCCCATGCGGCGCAAAAAAACGCAGACGCTTCGCATACGGCGCAAACGATACGCCAAAACGCCGCTCAAACATCTCCGGCGCAATGCCGTCCGATGTACGCAGCGCAAGCATCAGAAATTCGGACGCGGGCGAAAAACCGTCCACATCCTCCTCAGCTTCCGGCCGCTCCCCGGCCAGAAAACCATCCAGACTGCGGCCATAGGCAAAGCGCCGGCCATGCAGCAGCGAATGCGCGGACGGCCCGATGCCGAGATATTCGGACAAATCCCAGTACCGGGAATTGTGCCGGGCACGGAAGCCGGGTTTCGCCCAGTTGGAAATTTCGTAGTGTTCATATCCGGCCTGCCGCAGCGCATCACACAGCGCAAGATACATATCCGCCTGTTCGTCTTCGTCCGGCTGGATCACATTTTCCCGGTCGAACGGCGTGCCCGGCTCCACCTTGAGCGCGTAGCACGACAAATGTGCCGGGTCGAACGCGAGCAGCGCCCGCACCGACTCCAGCAGCCGTGCGGTATCTTGTCCGGGCAGCGCGTACATCAAATCGAGCGACAGGTTATTGAATCCGTGGCAGTGCGCTTCCTCGATTGCGCGGCGCGCCCCGGCGAACGTGTGCCGTCTTCCGAGCATGCGCAGCTCATCGTCGTGCGCCGACTGCACACCAACTGACAGCCGGTTGACGCCCCCGGCACGCAGATCGTGCAGCAGGGTACCGTCCATGCTGTCCGGATTGCACTCGACCGTAATTTCCGCGTCCCTGTCGATGTCAAACGCACCGGCCAGCGCATGCATCAGCCGAATCAGGCGTTTTCCGCCCAGCAGCGACGGTGTACCGCCGCCGAAATAAACCGTATCCACGCGGGTTCCCTTGCAGCGCTCGCCCCAAGCCGCGATTTCCCGGCACATGGCGTCCAGATACGCATCCATGCGTTCGGGCGCGGCCAGCGAATAGAAATCGCAGTATTTGCACTTGGAGGCGCAGAAGGGCACGTGGAGATAGAGTCCCAAAGATTGCATCTTCATCAATTAGGAGTTAGGAGGGAGGAGTTAGGAGTTTCGGTATCCGGCACAGCCGGATATTTTCATATCGCGCTTTGCGCGATTCCACATCTCCTACCTCCTACTTCCTCACTCCTCACTCTATTTACTCCTCGTCCAGCTTCAGGACAGCCATAAACGCCTCAGTCGGCACCTGAACCGTGCCGAGCGAACGCATCTTCTTCTTGCCCTCCTTCTGCTTTTCGAGCAGCTTCTTCTTTCGGGTGATGTCGCCGCCGTAGCACTTGGCCAGTACGTCCTTGCGCATGGCCTTGACCGTTTCGCGGGCAATCACCTTACCGCCGATGGCTGCCTGAATCGGCACTTCAAACAGCTGGCGCGGAATATTTTCCTTGAGCTTTTCGCAGATGCGGCGGGCGCGGCCATAGGCCTTTTCGCGGTGCACAATGAAGCTGAGCGCATCCACCTGATCGCCGTTTAAGAGCATGTCCACCTTGACGAGGTCGCTCTTGCGGT
>JBJDZO010000267.1:0-2036 GCA_051868095.1 Butyricicoccus sp.
ATAGCCGGAAATCCGCTTCGTATGCTTCCGGGTCATCTGATAAAACATCCAGCCGAACAGGCAGAACACGACGACCGAAAGCAGAATGTGTACCGGCCGGATCGGCCCGATCTGCTGATAAGACAAGAGTCCCAGCCGCATCACATTCAATCCCGCAATGAGCCAGACACAGCCGGCGATTGCCAGCAGGGTTCGTTTTTTTACATGGTGGAGAGGGTGACCTTTCATGAAAACGCCCTCAATTCTGCGCCGTTTTTTTGAGCGATATCAGGAGCAGAAGCAGACCGGCACCGACCAGAATATGACCGATTCCGGCAATGCCGGAGATTGCCGCGCTGGCGCCGGCAGACAGGGAGAGCTGCAGGACCTGTGTGATTCCGCGAACCAGCAGCATCACGACCATCAGCGGCAGCCCAATGTTATAGAGATACAGAAAAACACGGAAGGTTTTCTGCTGCTCCAGACTCTGATTCGCAGCAAACAGCGCCACAAGCAGGAAGACCGTCATTCCCAGCAGAAACAGATGCGTGTGCACTTTGCCAAGCGCCGTTGTGCCGGTAAACTGGTTCCATTTGGTGAACTCCCGATAAAACACGCCGCCGGCCATCGCGGCGATAGCGTAGCCGAGGGAAATGTTCAGATATTTTTTCATGGTTCTCTGCTTCCTTTCATTGCGGTATAGCCGATCAGAACGGTCCAGACGTAGGCGCAGGTTTTGGGGATCATCAGCATACCAATCAGCGGAACGGCGTCCGCAAACAGCACCACCGGAATGTAACAGGCGAAGCTCAGCACCACGGTAAGCCACAGAAAACGAAACGCATGGTCGTCGTTTTCTTTCGCGCTGCGGTAAAACAGAATCACGATCAGCAGGCCCAGCAGGGCAAAGGGGATGTTGCGGTAAATGCCCCAGGAGAGCGGCGCGCTGGCGCTGGTCCATGCGTTTTGCGGCATCAGACACAGCGCAATGCGGGCGAGGGACAGCACCCAGACTGCCGCGGTGATCCCATTCTTACCGGAGATCCGGTATCGGGCGCGCCAGACATAGTAGAGCAGCACATAAAAGATGGTCATGGTGACAGAGGTGATCAGCTTCCCGATCCCCAGCGCGGTCGTGTAGTTTGCAAGGCCAGTGGTGCATAGGGCGACGGCGCGCGGCACCAGATGAAATGCATCGCCGCAGCCAAGCGTCACAGCCATGACGCCGAACAGAAGATACTGCTTTTGGCCGTTGTGTCTCTGGATCATGCGAATGCCCAGTGTAATGACAGTGACCAGATAAACGAGGTCAAAGAGCGTTTCAAAAATTGCTTGCATCTGATCATTCCTTTCAATATGAACCATGTTCATATTCGACTCTGAAAAACCCGCCGCTGCGGCGGGCAATCAGTGTTGATAAATAACGCGGTGAATGGTTTCCAGCAGCAGATTACAGTCGTGCTTCTGCTGCATGAGCAGCACAAGAAGATTGGTGAGGACAAATTCAATAAAATCCGCTTCCGGATAATCAGCGTCAAATGCGCGGCTTGAAACGGCCGGATCGGCGTGCAGCGCCTCCGTCATTCCCAGTCGGATGTGTGAGAAATACTGCTCCATGGTGTCTTTTGCCTTGCTTTTCCCGGTGCTTGCAAAGCTGAGAGAATGTGCCGTTAAAAAATGGGGGTATTTCTTGGCGCCCTGCTGCACGCTGTCAAAAATCCATTGGATGTATTCCGGAAACGGCAGATTGGTATGACACGTTTGATCCATATGAAAAATATCCTGCCAGACGCGCGCAACGGTCGCGATCACGAGGTCGTCTTTGTTGGGGAAATAGTGATAGAGGGAGCCAACTGCTACATGACACGCCTGCGCGACGGAGCGCATGTTCAGCGCGGATAACCCTTGTTCCGAAACCATGCACCGGCAGATCTCAAGGATCGCCTCTTTGGATGTTACAGCCGTGTTGATTGAACTCGCCCCCTAAATGAACGATGTTCATTATAATGAAATTATCATGACCTGTCAATGAATTGCCAAGAAAAATCGGCGGGAAA
>JBJDZO010000268.1:0-2032 GCA_051868095.1 Butyricicoccus sp.
GCGGCACCAACCTCGGACGGCTCGATCAGCTCAATACCCTTTGCCGGGATATCTGCGCAGCTCCTGCCGACTACAAATCCATCCGCGAACGGCTGGATCTAATCCTGCGGCACAACAGCTACGCCGGCTGGCAGCTCTGCCTTGCAACCGGCGGCATCGGCTTTTTCTTTACGCTGCTGTTCAGCGGCGGCCTGGCTGAAGCAGGCTGTGCGTTTGTCGCGTGCATGATTCTCTGGTTGTTGACGACCGGTATGCATAAAATCAATGCCAATCCCCTGTTTGTCAATGTCATCGGCGGCTTTTGGGTTGCGCTTTCCGGCCTGCTTTGCTATTGGTTTGGCCTTATTCCGGCTTACGGCACCATGATTGTCGGTTCGATTATGTTTCTGGTGCCCGGTCTGCCGATCACCAACGCCATCCGTGACCTGATTGCAGGCGACTCGATTGCCGGTATCACCAAATTTGCCGAAGCTCTGCTCGTCGGCGCAGGCATCGCAGTCGGTGCAGCGCTGCCGCTTAGCTTTGCCGGATATTTTGGAGGCTGAGAATGGGACAAATTGTTTATGAATGCATGATGAGTCTGTTCGCCAGCCTGTGTTTCGGGATTATCTTTCATGTGCGCGGCATCAAGCTGCTTTTCGCCGGACTGGGCGGCTCGCTCGGCTGGCTGATTTATCTGGTCTGCGCTGTGCCCTTCTCAGCAAGCGCCATCCCGCGTTATTTTTGCGCCACGGTCGGCATCACGATCTTTGCCGAATGGTGCGCCCGGGCCTTCCGTGCACCGGTCAGTGTTTTCCTTGCGATTGCACTTATCCCGCTCGTTCCCGGCAATGGAATCTATCAGACCATGCTGCAATGCATTCGCGGCAATACCAGCGCCGCTCTGCATGAATGCGTGAACACGGTCGGCATCGCCGGTGCGCTGGCGATGGGCATTGTCATCGTCTCCTCGACTGTCCATCTGTTCCTGCGGCGTTCTCCGCGAAAATAAGCAAATCCTCTGCACAAAGGCAGAGGATTTTTTTGTTATGCTTCCGGATTCAGATATGCCAGAATCTCGGCCGCATGGGTATCCGGCTTAACCTTTGGAATGGCTTTTTCGATCATACCGTTTTCATCGATGATATAGGTCGAACGTACAACGCCCATGCTGACCTTGCCGTACAGCTTTTTCTCCTTCCAGACGTCATACGCCTGAATGGCCTGCAGCTCCGGGTCGGACAGCAGAATAAATGGCAGCTCATGCTTGGCCGCAAATTTCTGATGCGATGCCACGGAATCCTTGCTCACGCCGATCACGACAACATCTTTTGCCCGGAAGCCCTCATAGGCTGCCGCAAACGCACACGCCTCACGGGTACAGCCCGGCGTATTGTCCTTCGGATAGAAATAGAGCACGACCTTTTTGCCGCGGAAATCGGTCAGGCAGACAGGGTTTCCGTCCTTGTCGGGCAGAGTAAATTCGGGCGCTTTGGTTCCTGCTTCAAGCATGGGATGGTTCCTCCTTGATGAATAAATACGTAGTTTGGTTGGATTCCTCCGGCGCAAAGCGATAGCCCTGCCGGTCGAAGGATTGAATCTGTTCCGGGGTTTCGATCCGATTTTCCGCCATATAGCGCACCATCTCGCCCCGGGCCATTTTGCACATGGTGCCTTTTTCGATGAGCTTACCGCCCTTCCGTTCACAGAACAGCACGGTAACAAACCGCGCATGCCCGGGCACAAACCGCGACACACAGCGGTTGTACTCCTTGGAAGCCAGATTGAGAATGCAGCCGGTTTCGGCATAGAGTGCTTCCGCAATCCGGCTGCCCCAAAAGCCGTACAAGTCCTTTGCGTTTCCTATGGACAGTCTGGACTGCATTTCCAGCCGATAGGGTGTCACGCCGTCAAACGGCCGCAGCACACCATAAAATCCGGAGAGAATACGCAGATGCTCCTGCACATAATCCAGTTCGTCATAGGTGAACACGCCGGGCGCCATGTACTGGTACTGAATGCCCTCGTAGGCCAGAATCGCCGGGGTCAGTCT
>JBJDZO010000269.1:0-2032 GCA_051868095.1 Butyricicoccus sp.
CTGACAAGAAACGGCTTTCATGCCATCGGCGTGTCCGACGGCGCAGAGGCACTTGAGGCGCTCGAGCATGAGTATATCGACCTGGTCATTTCGGACATCATGATGCCGCGGATGGATGGCTATGCGCTCGTGCGTTCCCTGCGGGATGCGGGGAATCAGCTCCCTGTGCTGATGATTACCGCAAAGGACAGCTTTCAGGATATGCAATTCGGCTTTATTGCCGGTGCGGACGATTATATGGTCAAGCCGATCAATGTCAATGAGCTTGTCCTGCGCGTCCATGCCCTTCTCCGCAGAGCGCAGATTGTCGCGGAGCGGCGGCAGAGCATCGGCGGCACGACCTTTGAATATGACTCCTTCTCCGTCCGCAGCGGGCGTGCGGAGACCATTCTGCCGCAGAAGGAATTCCTGCTTTTATATAAGCTCATCTCGTCGCCCAACCATATTTTTACGCGCCAGCAGCTTATGGACGACATTTGGGGCGTGGAGTCGCAGACCGAGGCGCGCACGGTTGACGTGCATATCAACCGCCTGCGCGACCGCTTCCGGGACAATCCGGATTTCGAAATTGTCACCGTGCGCGGCATCGGCTATAAGGCGGTGAAGCGGCATGAATGAGAAGCTCTCGCCGCGTATGCGGACGTATTATTATCTGATTATCTTCATTATCATTCTTTTTTCCGCCGGCATGGTCGCAGGCGTGCTGTTTCTGCTCGACGCGCTTGGTGTAGTCTATCAACTCAGCTTTTCTATGCTTGTTTCCCTGTTTGTCGTGGCGGCGGTCGCGGCGGCGCTGATGAGCTATTTTATCGGCAGACGCATCCTTGCGCCGATGGTAAAGCTCAGTAAAGCATCAAAGGAAGTTGCCCGCGGGAATTTTAATATCACCGTCAGCGATTCAAGCAAATTGGAGGAAGTGCAGACGACCTTCCGCAATTTTAATGCGATGGTACGCGAGCTGAACAGCATTTCTACGCTGAGCAACGACTTTGTGGCGAATGTTTCGCACGAATTCAAGACACCGCTGACTGCCATTGAGGGCTATGCCATGCTTTTGCAGGAGCCGACGCTCACGGCGGAGGAGCGCGGAGAGTATTTGGATAAGATCCTCTTTAACACGCACCGTCTGAGCGATCTGGTCGGAAACATCCTCATGCTTTCCAAGATCGAGAGTAAATCGCTGGCGGAGCAGTATAAGGACTTCCGTTTGGACGAGCAGCTCCGGCAGTCCGTCGTATCGCTTGAATCCGCGTGGGTGGAGAAGGACATTGTCTTCAATGTCAATCTGGACGAGGTTACACTGAACGGCTGCGAGGCACTGCTGATGCACGTCTGGACAAATCTGATTTCGAACGCCGTCAAGTTCAGCGAACGCGGGCAGTCCATTGAGATCCGCCTGCTTGACCAAAAGGAGTGCGTTGTTGTCAGCATTACCGACCACGGCTGCGGCATGACGCAGGAGGTGCAGGAGCGCATCTTCGAAAAATTCTATCAGGGCGACGCGTCCCATAAGGCACTTGGCAACGGCCTGGGCTTAGCCCTGGTCAAACGCATTGTCGAGCTTTCCGACGGACTGATCGAGGTCGTCAGTAAGCCAAATAAAGGCTCGACCTTCCGCGTCATCCTGCCGAAATAAAAGCCACCCTGCCCGCATCCCGGGGCAGGGTGGAGAAAAAAGTCGGAAATTTTGAAAAAAAGAGTTGACAGACGGGATATCCCTTGCTATAATATCAGAGCTGTCGGAAATGCTGCTATAGCTCAGCAGGTAGAGCGCATCCTTGGTAAGGATGAGGTCTCCAGTTCGAATCTGGATAGCAGCTCCAACATTTAGCACTCAGACTTAACGGTTTGAGTGCTTTTTCCATATATTTCACAACATTTTTCAGCAAAACAAAAACTCAAGAAAATCTTGATTTGCCGTTAGTCGCAACATGGCTTGAAAAAAACCGGGTAGGGGTGTGAAATGATCCCCCGGAAGTTGACTTTGGCTATTTCCGTGGTCTACTTTAGGGGAATCATATCAAAGGTTCCG
>JBJDZO010000270.1:0-8947 GCA_051868095.1 Butyricicoccus sp.
CGGCCAATGCTCTCGCCATAGAACCACCTTTTGAGAGTTAGGAGTTAGGAGTTAGGAGTTAGGAGTTATGGAAGCCGGCCACAGGCCGGATGATAAAATCCCGCGCTTCGCGCGGCTCCATATCTTTCTATCTTCTATCTTCTATCTTCTATCTTTCTATCTTTCTTCGTATTTCTCGATCTCAGCCATGAGTTCATCCACAAGCTTGTCCTGCGGCACCTTGCGCAGAATTTCGCCCTTGCGGAAGATCAGGCCCACGCCGTCGCCGCCTGCAATGCCGAGATCGGCTTCCCGCGCTTCGCCCGGGCCGTTCACAGCGCAGCCCATGACGGCAACCTTCAGCTTTTTACCGTGGATTTTGGCCACACGCTGTTCGACTTCCTTGGCAATGCCAATGAGGTCGATGCGGGTGCGGCCGCAGGTCGGGCAGGATACGACATTCACGCCATCGTCATTCAGGCCGACCGCCTTGAGAATAGCCTGTGCGGCGTAGATTTCCTTCACCGGGTCATCGGTCAGGGACACGCGGATGGTATCGCCGATGCCGAGTGCCAGCAAGCCGCCAATGCCGGCCGCTGATTTAATTGTGCCCATGTATTCGGTGCCCGCCTCGGTCACACCGAGGTGCAGCGGATAGTCGGTTTTTTCGTGCGCAAGCCGGTACGCCTGCATGGTATACGGCACCGATGACGATTTCATGGACAGGCAGATGTCATAAAAATCGAATTTTTCGAGCAGCGACGCATGATACAGCGCCGATGCAACCAGCGCTTCCGGGGTTGGGCCGCCGTATTCGGCCAGAATCTGTTTTTCGACCGAGCCGGAGTTCACGCCGATGCGGATTGGAATATTCTTCGCGCGTGCAGCCTGCACAACCGCTTTCACGCGGTCGTCCGAACCGATGTTGCCCGGGTTGATGCGCACCTTATGCACGCCCGCGGCAATCGCTTCGAGCGCGAGCTTGTAATCAAAATGGATGTCGGCCACCACCGGGATGGGCGAGCCTTCGCAGATGGCGCCGAGCGCGTGCGCGGCTTCCATATCCGGCACCGCACAGCGCGCAATCTGGCAGCCCGCGTCCGCGAGAGCACGAATCTGTGCGAGCGTCGCCCCGGCGTCGCGTGTATCGGTGTTGGTCATGGACTGGATGACCACCGGCGCACCGCCGCCGATTTGAATCCCGCCGACTGTAATTTGTCTTGTCTGTTTCATTGCAAATTCCCTCTTTTTTTGCAAAAGCCTCTTTTTCGTTACCCGAGCAGCCGCAGCACATCGTTGCCGGTGACGTAGACCATCAGGCCAAGCAGCAGCACCAGACCGGCCGCGTTCACATAACCTTCCAGCTTGGGGCCGAGCGGCTTACGGCGCACGGCTTCCACGAGCAGAAACAGCAATCTGCCGCCGTCCAGCCCGGGGATGGGCAGCAGGTTCATCACGCCCAGGTTGATCGAAATGAACGACACCAGATACCAGAACGAGCGCAGGCTGGTCTGTGCGGTCTGCGCCATGACGCCGGTCACGCCGACCGGGCCGGAAAGCTGATCCATGCCGACCTGACCGCTGACCAGATCGCCCAAAGAATCCCAGATCACGCGCGCAAGGCTGACCGATTCCCAGAATGCGGTTTTGACGCGCAGCGGCAGGGTGATTTCCTCGGTGGCGAAGTGCAGGCCGTATTTGAGCTGGCCGTCCACATTGACATCCGGCTGCATTTCCAGCCCATCAATATAGACCTTTTCACCGTTTCGGCGCACGACGATATCAAATTTCCCGTCGGCCGCGCCCTGTGCGATGGCGATATCCACATCACTGCGCTGATGGATTTTGTAGCCGTCGATTTCAAGCAGAGTATCCCCGACCATCAGGCCGTCCTCGCCCTCGTGCCGGAAGCCCTCATAAAAGGAATCCAGCGTTGGGGTTACAATGCGTCCATCGCTGCCGCCCGGCAGAAGGAAAAGCAGGATGACAAATCCGGTCAGAAAATTCATCAGGACACCCGCGACGAGCACCAGAAACCGGCGCAGACGGCTGGCTTTGACAAACGAACGGTCAGAAACCGCTTCTCCGTCCTCGCCTTCCATGACGCATGCGCCGCCGATGGGCAGCAGCCGCAGGCAGTATTTGGTTTCCCCGAAGGGATGCGCCCACAGCACCGGGCCCATGCCAATCCAGAATTCCTCGACCTTGATGCCGCCGCGCTTGGCAGCCACCAGATGCCCCAGCTCGTGGAGCATAATCAGCAGGCCGAACGCCAGCAGCGCCAGAACAATACCGGGCAGGTTGGAAAGAAGGCTGTTCATAGAAAAGTACCTCGTAATCAGATGCTGGAATACACCGCGTCACGCGCTGCGCGGTCAAACGCAAGCACATCGTCGATGGTGTCGGCGCTTCGCTGCGGCAGCGTATCGAGCGCACGCTCGACCAAGCGCGGGATATCGGTAAAGCCGATTTTCCGATTCAGAAACAGGCCGACCGCGGCTTCGTTCGCGCCGTTCATGACTGCGCCTGCGCTGCCCTTTTTGCGGGCGACCGTGCGCGCAATGCGCAGCGCCGGGAACGCCTGCTCGTCAGGCGCGTAGAAGGACATGTGCCCGACCTTGGCCAGACTGAGCCGCTCCATTTTGCACGCTACGCGCGCCGGATAGGTCAGCGCGTACTGGATGGGCAAGCGCATATCGGGCAGATCGAGCTGCGCGAGCACCGCGCCGTCCTCGAACTCGATCAGCGAGTGCACGATGCTCTCGCGGTGGATGACGATTTCGATGTCGTCCGGGTCCATATCGTACAGCCACATGGCTTCGATCAGTTCCAGACCCTTGTTGAACATGGTCGCGGAATCAATCGTGATTTTGGCGCCCATCGACCAGTTGGGATGCTTGAGCGCCTGTTCGACCGTGACCCCTTCCAGCTCAGCAGCGGTTTTGCCGAAAAACGGCCCGCCGGATGCAGTCAGGATGATTTTGGCCAGTTTGTTGCCCTGCGCGGCCTGTGCGCACTGGAAAATCGCCGAGTGCTCGGAGTCCACCGGCAGGATTTTGACGCCCTTCCGGCGTGCGGCTTCGGTGACAATACCGCCCGCGCAGACCAGCGTTTCCTTGTTCGCAAGCGCGATGTCCTTGCCCGCCTCGATGGCCGCCATGGTGGGCAGCAGGCCGACCATGCCGACCACCGCAGTGGTGACGATATTGGCCGACGGCAGCGCCGCGGCTTCCACAAGGCCGTCCATACCGGCGGCCACACGGATATCGGTATCCGCGAGCGCGGTTTTCAGCTCCTTTGCCGCGGCTTCGTCGAATGCCACCGCCAGTTCCGGATGCAGAGCACGTGCCTGCTGCTCGAGCAGCCTCACATTTTTATTGGTCGTCAGTGCGGCGACCTCTGCCCCAATCGAATCCAGCACATCAATCGTCTGGGTGCCGATGGAACCGGTCGAACCCAGGATGGAAATGCGTTTTTTCTCTATCATTGTAGTCCCTTCGTTCTTCAAATATGCGTTCAGACGCCAAACAGCCGCAGGATCAGTTCCGCCACCGGCGCGACGAAAATCACGCTGTCAAAGCGGTCGAGCACGCCGCCGTGGCCGGGGAAAATATGGCCGTAATCCTTGATGCCGGTCTGGCGCTTGATGATGGAAAACGACAGGTCGCCGATCTGACCGATGACCGCGCCGCATGCGCCCATGATGGCCGCTGCGCTGTAATGGATGTCCAGTCCGGCGAAGCGGTTGAACAGATATACCACAAGCAGCATGAGGACGGTCGCGCCGATCACGCCGCCAATCGCGCCCTCAACCGTTTTCTTGGGGCTGATGACCGGTGCGAGCTTATGCTTGCCGAACGCCATGCCCGCGAACAGCGCGCAGGTATCCGAACCCCACGCCGCGACGAGCGGCAGCAGCACGAGAAATTCGCCGCCGTCCATCGAGAAGATGCGCCACAGCGACAGCAGCAGCAGCGGCAGCACCAAGCCGCCGAACAGCGCAACCGTGATTTCCGGGAACGTGACCGTATCGTGATGGCGCAGCAGCACGCCGAACAGTGCGATCATCAGAATGAGCGCAGCCCATGCGATCAAAAGCAGCGTAGCTTTGGGGTTGAAGTACATGATGCACCCCAATACCAAAGGAAAACCGGTGCAGTGCTCGATCACCCGGCGATTTTTGACCAGTCCGGTCGCGGCGGTCAGCTCATAGGAGGCCAGCACGCACAGAGCGGTCAGCGCGATGGCCAGCACAACCGGCGGGAACACATACAGCGCGAGCAGGACAAACGCAAAGCCGCCCACGCCGAACAAAACTCTGGCTTTCATAACAAAAATACCTCAGGTTTCTATGGATTTACTTGACGCCGCCGAACCGGCGGCTGCGGCTGTTGAAATCGTCGATGGCCTTGTCCATATCCGCGGCGGAAAAATCGGGCCACAGCACGTCGGTGAAGTAATATTCGCTGTACGCGCTCTGCCACAGCAGGAAATTCGATGTGCGGATCTCACCCGACGGACGGATAATCAGATCCGGGTCGGGCATATGCGCGGTATAAAGCCGCGCCGAAATGCTTTCCTCCGTGATGTCCGCAGGGTCGAGCTTTCCGGCCTTCACATCCTTAGCAAGCGCCCGGACGGCGTTTTTGATCTCGTCGCGGCCGCCGTAGTTGATGCAGATGCTTGCGGTGACGACACCTTCCCCCTGTCCGGCGGCAATTGTGTTCACTTCATCGATCTGCCTGCGGATATCCGGTGCCAGCGGCTCCAGATCGCCCAGCACCTGAATGGCAACGCCCAGTTCAGCCATGGTATCCACCGCTTCGCGCAGATACTTGCGGAACAGGTTCATCAGCGCGTCCACTTCCTCCTGCGGGCGCTTCCAGTTCTCGGTAGAAAAGGCGTACACCGTGAAATACTGCACACCGATGTCGCGGCAGTAGAGCGCGATTTTGCGGAATACCTCAGCGCCGGCCGCGTGCCCGGCTGTGCGCGGCATGCCGCGTTTCTTGGCCCAGCGGCCATTGCCGTCCATAATCACCGCGATATGCCGCGGCACCATGCGGGATGCGTCCGTTTTGGGCGCAGTTTCCCCCCAGAATCGTTTCAAAATCCCCATTTTTACCTCATAATATATAGAGGGACGGCAATCCGCCGCCCCCCTTTTCTTTCATTATACTTCCGCCAGTTCCTTGGACTTCTTCGCTACGATGCCGTCGATCTCCTTCACATACTTGTCGGTGGTCTTCTGCATCTTGTCCTCTGCGTCGTGCAGCTCGTCCTCGGTCATCTCGCTTTTCTTCTGCGCGGCCTTGAACTTGTCAATGGCTTCGCGGCGCACGTTGCGGATGGCAACCTTGCTTTCCTCACCGATCTTGGAGACCTGCTTGATCAGCTCCTTACGGCGCTCCTCGGTCAGCGGCGGGAAGGTCAGGCGGATGAGCTTGCCGTCGTTCTGCGGATTGATGCCCAGATCCGAAGTCTGAATCGCCTTCTCGATCTGACGCAGGATGGAACCGTCCCACGGCTGGATGGCCAGCGTGCGCGGGTCCGGGGTGGAAACTGCGGCCACCTGATTGAGCGGAGTGGGTGCGCCGTAGTATTCTACGGTGATCTTGTCGAGGACGCCCGGGTTGGCACGGCCTGCGCGGATGGCGGCCAGCTCCTTGCCGAGTACCTCAATGGTTTTGCTCATCTTGTGCTCATACGGCTTGAGATCTGCTTTCATCTTACTTCCTCCTCTTTCACGATCGTGCCGATGTTCTCTCCGGTGACGACACGATAAATATTCTCAGGATCGCTCAGAGCGAATACCAGAATCGGGATATGGTTGTCCATGGACAGGCTGGTTGCCGTGGTATCCATAACACCGAGACCCTGATTGAGTACGTCCATGTAAGTCAGACTGTCGTACTTCTTGGCGTTCGGGTTCTTGGCCGGGTCGGAATCGTACACGCCATCGATGTTCTTGGCAAGCAGAATCACGTCCGCGTTGACCTCCGCCGCACGCAGCACTGCCGCGGTGTCGGTCGAGAAATACGGGCAGCCGGTGCCGCAGCCAAAGATGACAACGCGGCCCTTTTCCAGATGCCGGGTGGCGCGCGAACGGATATACGGCTCGGCGATTTTGTTCATTTCGATGGCGGTCTGCACACGCACATCGACGCCGCGCTGTTCAAGCGCATCCTGCAGGGCGAGGGCGTTGATCGTTGTCGCGAGCATGCCCATATAGTCGGCGCGGGTGCGTTCCATCCTGCCGCCGCCGTCCTTGACGCCGCGCCAGAAATTGCCGCCGCCGACGACAATGCCGACCTCGCAGCCGATTTCGCTGACGCGCTTGATGACGTCGCAGACCGGGCCGATCACTTCCTCAAAGTTCAGGCCGAAATGTTTGTCGCCAGCCAGCGCTTCGCCGCTGATTTTGATGAGTACACGTTTATACTTCGGAGTGTCCATCGTTCATCCTCCTGTTTTTTTCTGAATCGTCTCAACTTATTGTATCGTATCTACCGCTGTTTTGCAAAGCCTTTCGCCCTCTTTTTTATGAACGGACAGTAAAAATTTTTCCCGGCGCAGCATGCAAATTTTGTAGAAGCCTGCCGTGGCGCAGCAAAACCGTGCTTTCGTGCTGGAACCGATATCAGAACTCTGTCCTGTGCGGGCCGGATTTTCCGCCTAATCCTGCGCAAAAGTGACTAAAATTCATATAAACAAAAAAGTTTTGCTTACATAGCGCATGAAAATGTGCTAAAATAAGAATAAAGCAGCGTGTGGTTCCACTTGGAATGTAAGTCCAGCCCGTATCCCGCGCTGTTTTCCATTTTGCCGCCCGGCCGGCGGCAGCCGTAATTTTTTAACAGGAGGGAAAACGATGTTTCAGCCAGGACAGCTCGTGGTTTATGGCGGAGAGGGTGTATGCAAGATTGTGGACATCGGCATCCCGGCTCTTTCCGGCATGAAAACCACACGCACCTATTATACCCTTTGCCCGGTCGGCCGCAATGTGACGGTGTATGTCCCGACAGACAAGGCCGATTCCCTGCGTCCGGTGATGACCGCAGCTCAAGCTCAGGACCTGATCCGGCAAATGCCCGCAATCGAACCCCTGCCCGCGAGCCATACCGGACCGTTCATGCAGCGGGATTCCTATGAACACGCCCTGCATTCGCATGAGTGCACCGATCTGGTACGCATTATCAAAACAGTTTACCACAAGCAGCACCCGTCCGACGCACGCCAGCGTCAGCCCGGCCGCATCGATGAGGAATACCGCAAACGTGCCGAAAATATTCTGTACAGCGAGCTTTCGGCCGCGCTGAACATCCCGTTCGAAGAGGTTCCCGCCTACATCTGCAATGCAGTCAAGGAAAACGCTTAAGATTGCCGCCGGTTCCAAACGAGCCGGCGGTTTTCTTCGGATTCCTCACGTCCAGCATTGCTCATTTTACACACTTTCTGCACGCAAATACCGGCGAACCTCTTGCACGCAAGCCCTTCTCCTGCTACAATAATGATACCATATCATGCAGTGTATTTGTTTGATCAGGCATCCCGCGGCATCCGGCCGTCTTCCCCTTTTTGTCCTGTCATTCCTTTCGAGGAGGGTAAACCATGGAAAATGCCAACGTTTTGCAGCTTCAGCACCAGATTTTCTCCGATTTCTATCTGTGCTATTGCGGTTATTCGGCCTGTGAACCGCTCCAATATTTCGGCCCGGCCGTGCGTCCCCATTATTTGATGCACGTCGTTCTCGACGGCAAGGGTGTTTTTCAAGCAGACGGCAGCCGGGTCTCCCTGCACGCAGGCGATGGCTTCCTGATCCGTCCGGATGAGCAGGTCTTTTTTCAGGCTGATGAGAGCGATCCGTGGACCTATCTGTGGATTGGCTTTGACGGCGCACGCTGCGACGAATATCTTCAGGCCATCGGTCTGACCGAGGGACAGCACACCTTCCGCATCCCGGACGGCGAATCGCTGAGGGAAATTGTTCTGGAAATGCTGCGCCACAGCACGGCAAGCACCGAAAACGACTTCCACTTACAAGGGCTGTTGTGCCGGTTCTTTGCGTGCCTTGCACGCTCGCTGTCCGTACCGCTGTCGGCTGTCGCCAAGAACGACCGTGAGAATTTCTACGTGCGGCGCGCGGTCGAGTTCGTACAGTACAACTATGCCAACCACATCACGGTTTCCGATATGGCAAAGTATGTCTCGCTCAACCGCAGCTATCTGTTCACGCTGTTCCAGCGCGTGCTGCATGTCTCTCCGCAGGAGTTCCTGACCACCTTCCGTCTGACCCGCGCACAGGAGCAGCTGACGCTGACCGATGCGACCGTGGCGGCCATCGCGCAGTCAGTCGGCTATCGCGACCCGCTGGTGTTCTCCAAGGCGTTCAAACAGATGACCGGTATGACGCCGGTGCAGTTCCGCAAAAAGGCCCGCGAGGAAGGCGGCATTGACCATCTGCCCCACCGCAGACGCAAAGCCCCCGAAAAAGAATCCGAATAACAACAGGCGGCGTTCCGGCATGGAGCGCCGTTTTTTTTGCGGAAAACAAAAAGACACCCCCGATTGGAGGCGTCCTTTTTGCTGTTTTGCTCGTAAGGGGAAATTTTTTTGTTACTTGCCCAGAAGCTCGCGCTCGATCTGCTCGCGTGCAGCCGGAGCCTGCTCGTTCATCTTCTCCGGGAAACCGAACATGGATACGCAGGCGATGTTGTCGCCGCCAACCTTGGGCGCGTTCGGAGCGAGCTGCTTGTTTGCGAAGTCCATCTCGCGCAGGGTCTCATAGATGCCAGCGAAGTCTACGTCGCCCTCGCCCATCATGAGGTGCTGGTGGATGGTTACATCGGACTTGCCGCGTGCATTCAGCCAAGGCGGATTTGCGATGTAACGGCAGTCCAGGGTCTGATTGAAGGTATCGGCAAACAGAACGTGGGTCAGTTCGTCGCCGGCATACTTCAGCATGGAG
>JBJDZO010000271.1:0-8930 GCA_051868095.1 Butyricicoccus sp.
GCGGTGCTCGCCCAGAACAGCGACCTGTTCGTGGAAAATCAGATTTTGTACTACCGCGACTACCATGGCAAGCCCAACCGGGTCGGCGCGATATACCGCCGTATTTCAGACGAATATCTGGACCCGCTGACCTTCCTGCCCGAATCGCTCATCGGTGTACCCGGTCTGATGGATGCCTACCGTGCGGGCAATGTCGCCATTCTGAATACACCCGGCAACGGCGCGGCCGACGACAAGGGCATCTATTACTTTGTCCCCAAAATGATCCGCTATTACTTAAATGAGGAGCCGATTCTCCAGAACGCACCGACCTATCTGCCCTTCTACGAGGAGGACATGAAATACGTCATGGATCATCTGGAAACGCTGGTGGTCAAGGATGTGGCCGAGGCGGGCGGCTACGGCGTCATCTTCGGCCGTGATCTGTCCCGCGCACGGCTGGAAGCGCTGCGGCAGACCATCATCCACGAGCCGCGCCGCTTTATCGCGCAGGAGGTCATCCAGTTCCGCGATCTGGACATCATGGAGGATGGCCAGCGCGTACCGCGCAAAGCCGATCTGCGTGCATTCGTACTGTCCAGCGGGGACAAAACCATGGTATGGCCGAGCGGCCTGACCCGTTTTTCACGCAATCCCAATTCGTTTGTCGTCAATTCTTCTCAAGGCGGAGGTTTCAAAGATACATGGGTATTATCTCGATAGAACAGAGCGGCCGGCTTTTCTGGCTCGGCCGCTACACCGAGCGCGTTTTCACCACGCTCAAATGCTACCGCACCTACTTCGACACCATGCTCGACCGCGTGCCGACTGCATACCGCGACTTTCTTCTGCGTCTGAATCTGCCCGATGTGTACGCCGACGAAGGCGACTTTTCGGTGCGCTACCTGTATGACGAGCACAATCCCGATTCCATCCTGTCCAATCTGATCCGTGCCTATGACAACGCAATCGTTCTGCGTGAGGCGCTTTCCACCGACATGATGGGCTACATCCAGATGGCGCTCGACCAGATGAAAGCCGCGGTGGCGGTCGAAGCGCCGCTGTACGCATTGCAGTCGGTCATTGATTCCATTTATGCTTTCTGGGGTGCGGCGGGCGATTATATGGAGGACGAGCCGCGTGACCTGATGGAATGCGGCCGGCGGCTGGAACGCCTTGACCTGTACCTGCGCATGGATTATAATTACAAGGACATCGAACGGGAATTTTCGCGGTTTCAGTTCACACTCGGCTGCCTGCGCGTACCGCATGACACCGATGCAGCCGGTATGCTGACCGATTATATCAGTCAGGGCAGCGAACGCAAGCTGATCGACCGCCGGGCTATTGACTGTCTGGAGCGCACGCTCTGTCTGGGCTGAGGCTCTTCCCCGCCGGTGTACATCTTTACCGACGGAGGGCGACCTTATGCCGCTGTTTTCGTTTTCCTATTCCATGCATTTATCCATGACCTCGCCCGTCACGCGGCACAACTACGCGCTGCGCTGCCTGCCGCCTGATACGGCACGGCAGACGGTTTCCGGGGTTCATTATACCGTGCTGGGCGATGAAAAGCCGTCGCACAGCTTTGATTCGTTCGGCAATCCACTGCTGACCGGCTATATTGAGCGCCCGCATACGGCGTTCGGCTTTTCAGTCAAGGGCACGGCCGAACTGCGCCCGGATGCCTTTGATCAAAGCCCGGACGCGGCACTTTACCGCTACGAAAGCGAGCAGACCCGGCCCGGCCCGGCGCTGACTGCTCTGCATGATTCGCTCATATCCCTGCCCGGAGACGGCATGGGCTTTGTGCCCGATTCTTCTCCTGCCGCGCGGGCGTTTGCCATGATGCACGCGGTCTATACGCGCATGCAGTATCAGCCGGGCGCAACCTTTGTTTCGACTACTGCCGAGCAGGCGCTCACGGGCGGTGCGGGCGTGTGTCAGGACTATGTGCATATTCTGCTCGCCCTGTGCCGCATGGAACGCATCCCGGTGCGGTATATGGCCGGTCTGATGGGCGGCGAGGGCGCAACACACGCCTGGTGTGAGGTCTGGCACGACGGAACCTGGTATCCCATCGACCCGACCCACGATTGTCCGGCACTAATCGGTTATCTGGAGCTGGCCCATGGCCGTGACGCCGCCGACTGCCCGCTTGACCGCGGCATCTGGTACGGCTGCACAACGCAAAACCAGACGGTCACGGCGACGCTCAGCCCGGTACCGCAATCCACTGAGTAAAGGAGTATCCTTCCAATGGTGAAAACCGTTGTTTCGACCGCGCTTCCCATCGGTGAGCGCGTTGTCATTCAAAAAAACCGGATCACGCCCGAAGGCGGAGAACGTCCGGGCATGAAACGCCTGTGCCTGTGCACGGGTACCCACGGTGACGAGCTGGAGGGGCAGTACGTCTGCTATCTGCTCGCCGACCGCATTCAGAAAAACCTGCGCTGCCTGAAAGGCGTGGTGGACATTTACCCGGCGCTCAATCCGCTCGGCATCGACACCATCACGCGCGGCATCCCGATGTTTGATTTGGATATGAACCGCATTTTCCCGGGCAATGATGTCGGCCCGATGGCTGAATTCATCGCCGGGCGCATCATAGAGGACATCAAGGGCGCCGACTGCTGCGTGGACGTGCATGCGTCCAACGTCTTTCTGCGCGAAGTGCCGCAGGTACGCATCAACGAGCAAACCGAGCAAACTCTGGTTCCGCTCGCACGCAAACTGAATATCGATTATATCTGGGTGCACGCCAACGCGACCGTACTCGAATCCACGCTCGCCTATTCGCTCAATGACGCGGGCGTGCCTACGCTTGTCGTTGAAATGGGCATTGGCCTGCGCCTGACCCCTGCGTACTGCGAGCAGCTTGTCGATGGTCTGATCGCTCTCATGGCGGAACTTGGCCTGTGGGACGGCGACATTCCCGAGGTCAAAAAGCCGATTGAGTCGCGTGACGGCGAGGTACATTACTGCAACGCCGAACATCCGGGCATTTTCGTGCCTGCGGTTGCACACGGCTGCCAGCTTCAGAAAGGCCAGCACATCGGTGATGTGCTCAGTCCGCTGACCGGCCGGGTTGCGGAGTCCATCGTTTCGCCGTGTGACGGCTGGCTGTTCACGCTGCGCGAATACCCGGTTTGCTATGCGGGCAGCCTGCTCGCGCGTGTGCTCGGAGGTGCGGACGTATGATTCGTGATATTTTGTATACTCTCGACTCCCCTTACCGCGCGCCGCTCGAAATCACCGGCTTCCGCTTCGGTAAGGGCGAAAAAACCGTTGCCATCGTGGGCGCAATCCGCGGCAACGAAATTCAGCAGCTCTATGTCTGCTCGCAGCTCATTTCCAAGCTGCGCGCCCTCGAAGCCAAGGGCGCCATCACATCGGACAATGAAATTCTGGTTGTGCCGTCCGCCTGCCCCTATTCGATGAATATCGGCAAGCGTTTCTGGGCGGTGGACAACACCGATATCAACCGCATGTTCCCGGGCTACGATAAGGGCGAAACCACCCAGCGCATCGCGGACGGCCTGTTTCAGCAGGTGCGCGGCTATGCATACGGTATCCAGTTCGCATCGTTCTATATGCCGGGTGACTTTATCCCGCATGTGCGCATGATGGAGACCGGCTTCCAATCGACCAGCCTGGCCAATCTGTTCGGTCTGCCGTATGTACTCGTGCGCCATCCGCGCCCTTACGATACCACGACGCTCAACTACAACTGGCAGATGAACCAGACCAACGCCTTTTCGGTCTACACCAACCAGACCGACCGCATCGACGAAGTCTCGGCCAAGCAGGCGGTAGATGCGGTGCTGCGTTTCCTGTCGCGCATCGGTGTGGTGCGGTATCACTGTCATAACGGCTTTCTCGCATCGGTCATCGATGAGGATCAACTGTACTCGATTGACGCGCCGGACGGCGGCATTTACCGCGGAATCTGTCAGCCGGGCGACGAGGTTGTGCGCGGCGACCTGCTCGGCGAAATCCTTGACCCCTATACCGGCGATGTCCGCGCATCGGTCATCTCCCCGACCGATGGTATTATTTTCTTCGGCTATTCCCAGCCGCTCGTCATGGAGCATGCGATTTTGTACCGCATTATCCGGCGGCTGCACGGATAAAAAATGAAAGTGCGCTGCAATACGGTTTTGCAGCGCACTTTTTTTGTTACAGCAAAATGCAGATCAGCCCTCCCGTGCTCTCATTGATGATTTTTTCCAACGTTTCACGGAATTTATCCCGCGCGTCGTCCGGCATGCGGGACAGCTTGTTCGACAGCTCCTCGTTTACCAGTTCGCTCAGCGACTTGCCGAAAATATTAGTGTCCCAGATGCGCTCAGGCGCGCCGTCAAACTCCCCGAGCATATAATGCACCAGTTCTTCCGACTGCTTTTCGGTGCCGACGAGCGGTGTGACCGACGCTTTGATTTCGGTCCGGATGAGATGAATCGCAGTTGCGGACGCGCACAGACGCACGCCATACCGGCCGCCCTGCTTGATGATCTCGGGCGCTTCGAGCGACAGCTCTCCCACCGACGGCATCATCACGCCGTAGCCGGTCGCCTGCGCCTGCGCGAGCGCACCCTGAATGCGCTGATATTCCCGCTCGGTCTCGGCCAGACGGGTCAGCAGCGGGATCAGATCAGCGTCATCGTGAATATCCACACCGGTTTTCTCCGCAACGACACCATAGAACACCTCGCCCGGCATGAGGACATTCAGCCGCGCCTTGCCGGTTCCCAAATCCATATCACCTACCGCCGCGTTCGAAATATACTCATTTTGCGCAATCTGTGCTGCGGCGGCCTGCATATCACGCATCTTATGCACATTCTGCGCGGCCTGCCGGATGCTGCCGTAAACCGATTCCTTGACCTTGTGCCCCTGCGGCAGCGCACCGACATAGCGTGGCAGCGCAATCGCAATCTCGCGTACCGGGAACTCATACAGCACGCCCGCCAGAATACTGGCCACATCGGCGGCGGACAGGGTCATGCAGTTGACCGGCAGAGCCTCGATGCCGTGTTTTTCGCGGATTTCGTCCTGTACTGCGCGTGCCGCATCGCCGGTCGGCTCGGAGGAATTGATGAGCGTCAGAAACGGTTTGCCGATTTCCTTCAATTCGCGGATGACACGGTCTTCAGCAGGCGCATAGCTTGCGCGGGGAATTTCGGAGAAGCTGCCGTCGGTCGTGATGACCAGCCCGATGGTGGAATGCTCGGTGATGACCTTGCGCGTGCCGATTTCAGCCGCCTGACTCATTGGAATCGGCACATCGTCCCATGGCGTCGTCACCATGCGCGGCACATCGTCTTCCATACTGCCAAGCGCGCCGTCCACCAGATACCCCACGCAGTCCACCAGCCGCACCCGGCAGAATCCACCACCCGGCGTACTGATTTCGGCTGCTTCCTCGGGGACAAATTTGGGTTCGGCGGTCATGATCGTGCGTCCGGAGCCCGACTGCGGCAGTTCATCCTTGGCGCGCTCGCGCTTGTAGACGTTCTCAATGCCTGGAATGACCATGGTTTCCATGAATTTCTTGATAAACGTCGATTTACCGGTGCGCACCGGCCCGACCACGCCGATGTAAACGTCGCCGCCCGTGCGCACGCTGATTTCTTCATACAGGGTTTTCTGATCCATTGCGTTCCTCCTTTTTATGATTCAATCGGGATGAGCAGCATCTGTGCGCCGGCCGTCTGCTGCTCCTCCGCAAGGCCGTTTGCCGTGCGGATGGCCGCAGTTGTGGTCGCATACTGCTTGGCAATGTCCCAAAGCGGCTCACCATCCTCCACGCAGCGCAGTACCAGCGTCACGTCACCCATCCCCGGCTTTTCTTCTCCCACCTCCAATGCCGTGATGTCCTGAAAACTCTCCTGTCCGGTGCGGACGAGCTGACCGCTGACCGCCAGCCGCAGACTGACACTGTCCTCGCCGGACGGCGCGGCAGTCACCTGCAGCGTGATGTCCTGCGGCACCACGCCATACAGCGGCGCGCTTGCCCGCACCGGAACACTCATCGTCCGGCGGGTTTGATACAGACTGCCCTCGTCATCCAGATATACCACATCCGCTTCGGCCTTGAGCTGGAGTGTGCCGTCCTCTCCGGCCTGTGCGCCGGTGCAGACCGCCTTCGCGCTGACATATTGGGTCACGCGCATACCGACCGGTATGGTCTCCATCCCGTCGGCGGAAAATCCGCCGCACAGCGCACAGCAATGTGCCTTCGCCTGCCCGGCCTGCACCTGCAAATGGTGTCTGGTCTGATAGAGGTCGCGGATGGTGCGTACCGTGTGGGTTTCATCCCGCAGCACGAGCGCAGCCGCTCCGATGCCGACCGACAGCACGCCGTCCGACAGCATGTTGTCCACATTGCGTACCGCGAGCCGCAGCGTGACCGGTTCGCCCTCGGTCAGCCCCTCCACATCGAGCATTTGTGTAAATGGCACAGTCTGCGTGCTCTGCTGCAAACTGCCGGTGTCATCCCGCAGCAGCAGCCGCAGAACCCCTTCCCCACGCACGAGCAGTCTCCCGTTCATCGCCCGGCATTCGTTCTGCCGCAGGATACAGTCGGTGTGCAGCAGTTCGAGATCGTCCGCACTGTTCAGCTCAATATCGTCCAGCACGGTGAATTCCCCGGTGTCTGCCGCGTGCAGGAGTGAAATTTCGCGGGTGTCGTAAAGCACTTCCAGGTCCCCGCCGTCAATCTGTTCGGTATAACCGAGGGTTTCCGGCTGATACGCCGATGTTTCAAAGCACAGCCGTGCGGTGACGCTCACCTTCCGCGAATTGACCGCGCGGGCGCTGACCGCTGCAACGCTGCACCGCACAAAACACACGCTGTCCGTCCCCACGCCGCGCCCCTCCTCGATGTGGGCAAAGCTTAACGGGATGTCCAGCCGGCGCAGTCCGCTCTCCCCTTCCGGCTGATACAGGACGGTCGCGGCCACGCTGCCGGATACCAGAATGCGTTCGTTTTGCGGCGACTGATCTTTGACTGCCGCCACGCCGTCGGCGTAGGCGATGCGCGCAATATCCGGGAAGGTATCCGGCACGATGGCGTCCGCGCTCTCCTCGTAGACGGTCACGTTGTCCAGAATCACGTCATAATAGGGAATGCTTTTTCGAACCAGTTCCATTTGCACAATTCCTCCTTTGTTCCTGCTTCTGCTAAAGTATATTGGCCCGCACCCCTGAATATGAAAGAAAATGGACAAAGCGGGCTGCCCCGCCCTTTCTCTTGGACGAAGCAGCCCGCTTTCCATGTACCTCAGTCTTTTCCCATGCCGAACAGCTTACGGAGCATCCCGCACAGGCATTTTGGACTGCGCCAGATCACAATTTTCATGGTTTCCCTCCTTACCACCGGATGATAATCACGCCGACTGCAACCAGCCCGAGGCCGCACAGCCATTTCACGATCAGACACGGCAGCAGCCCGCCGATGAGCACACCCACGCCGAAAGCTGCCGCGGCGATGCCCACCAGTCTTTCCGGGCAAATCATACCGCATCACGCTCCTACTCCAGTATAAGCGCGCACCCGCCGAAGGGTGACACAAAAAAAGAGGAAGCCTGCTTTCGCTGCTTCCTCTGTCGTTTACTTGACGCCTGTGCTGCCGTGACCGCCGCGGTCTGCGCCCGCAAGTGCCGAAACCTCGCAGAACGATACCGCGGGCTGATGCTCCATGATGCGGAACTGGCAGATGCGGTCGTTCTTGTGGATGACCGTATCACGCACCGCATAAGCGGGCATGAACCACTGGTCCCCATCGCCGCAGTAGCTCTCATCGATCACGCCCATGCTGTTGGTCTGAAGGATGCCGAAGTTCTTGAACGTCGAACTGCGCGGCACGACATGTGCTTCATAGCCCCTCGGCAGCTCCATCGCCACACCAAGCGGAATGAGCTTGAATTCTCCCTGCTTCAGTTCGACATCCGCTGCCGCGCGCAGGTCGATCCAGTCGGATTTGCCGTCGATGTAGCGCAGACGCTCGATGTCATCGGAAAAATATTTGATCTTGATTTCCATAATGTCTCCTTATATGCTGTAATCCGGCTCGGGACGCAGGACAACCTGTCCAAGTGCAAAGGTCTTGGTCACGTCAATGACGCGCTGGTTTTCGCTGCCGCGCCATAAAAGCTGCGTATCGCGCACCGCCTCGAGATACGGCCCATCCACGACCACATCCACCAGCTGCATCACCGGCAGACGGCGGATTTCTTCCCAGCGGTAGCCGGTATAAAGCCAGATGGTTTTGTCCGGGAAACGCGCCTTGATTTCGCGGCACAGGGCAAGAATATCCTCCCGGTTGCCGGGAAAAAGCGGGTCGCCGCCCGACAGAGTCACGCCCGAGATGTACTCCCGTTCCAGTTCAGCAAACAGTTCGTTTTTTGCCGGCTCATCGAACGGCAGACCGCCTGCCGCATCCCAAGTCACTGGATTGTGGCAGCCCGGGCAGGCATGGCCGCAGCCCGCCACCCAAAGCACGGCGCGCAGCCCGTCACCGTTGAGCATATCGTCTTTTGTGATGTTATGATATCGCATTTACATACTCTTTCTTTCCGCGATTTCGGCCATCTTGGCGGCGTTCAGGCGGGTATCCCCCTTGACGCGCGAATAGGACAGATAGCCGTTCATGCGTTCAATTTTGGTCAGGTTCCGGCTGCCGCACTTGGGACATACATCCATTGCAAGTTCCTCATGGCCGCAGTCGTTGCAGTACGCGAGCGACAGATTGACGCCTTCATACAGGCCCATACGCATCGCGCGGCGCACCAGCGTGCGGATGGCTTCGAGGTTGTATTCAATCGGGTACTTGACGTACTGGATCTTGCCGCCGTTGCACAGGTTCCAGAAGCGGTATTCCAGATCCTGCTTCTGGATGGGCGTCAGATCCTCGGTGACATGGCAATGGAAGCTGTTCGAAACGTATT
>JBJDZO010000272.1:0-8878 GCA_051868095.1 Butyricicoccus sp.
ATACGGCAGTTCGGACCGGAAAATTGGACCTTATATAAAGGGAAGCATCTGATGTGCTTCGTGGACAACCACGATGTCACCCGTGCAGCGTCGATCCTGACCAACCCGCAGCATCTGCCGCTGCTGTACGGCATGATGTTCGGCATGCCCGGCATCCCCTGCCTGTACTACGGCTCGGAATGGGGCGCGGAAGGCCACAAGACTCCGGGAAGCGACGATGTACTGCGCCCGTGCTTCGACGCACCGGAATGGAACGAGCTGACCGATACCATCGCGGCCATGGCAAAGGCGCACCGCGAAAGCCCGGCGCTGTGCTACGGCAATTTCCGGCATGTGCTGCTGAACAACAAGCAGGCCATCTGGGAGCGTAAAACCGAGGGCGAGCGTGTGCTGATTGCCATTAACGCGGACAGCGAACGGTATGTCGCGCACTTTGACGCGGGCTGCGGCATGGCGGTCGATCTCATCACCGGCAAGCCGCACGACTTCGGCGGCGGCAGTGAACTGCCTGCGTATTCCATTGCATTCTGGAAGATGGAGCGGTAAACCCATTTTCACCAATCGGGCAGACGATTCATAGGCTGAGCCAGGAGGCTATGGTCTATGGATTGTCTGCTTGTTTTTTTAATGTCGTTTGACGCGCTGCTCGCCTGCCTCGCGCTCGGCGCACAGGGCATCCGTGTCGAACCGCGCAGCCGCTGGGTCATTGCCGGAGTCGGCGCAGGCTGCCTCGCGTTGTCTTTTTGCTGTTCCGGACTGCTTCGGGCGCTGCTGCCTGCAACGCTGTTCCACTACATAAGCTGCGGCGCACTGTTCATAATCGCGCTGCTTTGTCTGTTCGAAGAAGGCTGCAAACGCCTGTCCGCGCGGCTGGCCGCGCATGCCGCACCCTTCACCTTCCGGCTGCACGGTCTGCGCGTTGTGCTGCAAATCTACGCCGAAACCGCGCAGGCAGACGCCGACCGTTCGGGTACGCTGTCGCCGTCCGAAGCGCTGCTGCTCGCGCTGCCGCTGTCGCTTGACTCGCTGCTCACCGGCCTGTCCATCGAGGCCACCCCCGGGAAAGCTTGCGCTCTGCTTGCGCTGTCGTGTGGGTGCGGGCTGGCCGCCGCGGCGGGCGGCGAACGGCTTGGACGCCGGCTCGGCCACGCTGCCGGGCAGTCGGCCAATCTGGTGAGCGGTCTGCTTCTGCTCATGGCGGCTCTGTGCAAACTGCGGCTATAGCCAAATAAGGAGGATGTGATGAAAAAATATATCCCAAATCTGCTCACCATCCTGCGCATGCTGTGTGTCATCCCGCTGTTTCTGCTCATTCAGAAGCATGGCGGTCTGCAAACCGCCGGCGGGATGATCTTGGATGGCCGCTTCTTGGGGCTTTGGCTGTTTTGCGGTGCGAGCGATTTGCTGGATGGTGTACTGGCTCGCCGTTGGCAGGTCGCCAGTTCCACCGGCGCGCTGCTCGACACGATTGCAGACGCATTGCTGATGCTGCCGATTCTTTGTATCTTCTGGGAGTTTGTAATTTTCCCCAATCGCGCTGTGGTCATCGGAATCATCTTTGCCGTGCGGATTCTTGCACTTCTCATCGGTGCAGTACGGTTCCGCACCTTTGTCATCCTGCACACCTGGTCAAACAAGCTGACCGGCCTACTTCTGTATCTCTATCCATTGCTGATTTTCCTGATACAAGACCTGCGTTTCCCATCGTTCTTGTTGTGTGCGGCTACAGGCTATGCTGCGCTTGAAGAACTGCTGATCTTGTGCGCAGCGGACACGCTGAACCGCGATGTGCATGGCTTTTGGAACGCCAGAAATCCCTTTTGACCGATACCCACGCCATGAAAAAGCTCCCGGACAAGCCGGGAGCTTTCGTTTGGGATACATTTTAAACGGTGTAAACCTGAAGGGTTTCATAGACCTCAAAGACTTTCTTGAGGGTTGCCATCTCGGTGCCAGCCAGACGAGCGCAGGCACGTCCGGTTGCAACCGTGTACTTGGCCAGCTCGCAGAAGCTCAGGCCAGTGTTCATGGAATTGGCAATTGCACCAACCATAGCGTCACCGGTACCAACCGCACCACAATCGAAAATCTTCGGATTGCAGTTGACGTACAGCGCTTCCGGCTCGTCCTTGGAGACGAACAGCGCACCCTCCTGCGACATGGATACGCACACCGCACGTGCACCCATATCCAGCAGCTTGCGGGCACTGTGGATGACAACTTCCGGGTCAGCCGAAGCCTCGTCCCCGACCGCGTCCGCCAGCTCGAAGATATTCGGCTTGACAAAATCCGGCTCCAGCTTGAGGGCTTCGAGCAGGCGCTCACCGTCCGCGTCGATGATCAGACGGCAGCCGGCTTTCTTGATTTTCTTGCAGAGTTTTATGTAATTCTCCAGCGAGAACTGGGGCGGCACCGAACCGGTGATGACGAAAATATTCTCAGGCTGGAGGTAATGCTCGACACGCTCGAGGAAACGCAAGTAATCGCCGTCGCTGATCTTAAAGCCCGGCTCGTTGATCTCGGTGTGGTCGCCGAACGCATCGATGACCTGCACATTGACACGGGTTTCGCCCGGGACGTCCACAAAATCGTGATGGATATCCGCAGCCGTAAGCGCGTCCTTCATAATACGGCCATTGGAGCCGGCACAGAAGCCGAGGGCAACGCTCGTGCCGCCGAGCGCCTTCACAGCGCGCGAAACATTGATGCCCTTACCGCCTGGTTCGACCATGGTGCTGACCGCGCGGTTGAGCTTCATCGGGGAAAGCGGGCGGTCGATCCGGATGGTACGGTCGAGCGCAGGGTTCAGGGTAATGGTGATAATCATGCGGGAAAACCTCCTGTGTGCATCTCTCTTCATCTATAATATATTTTACCCACTTTTCTTTCTTTTGTAAATAAAAATTATAGGTTTCTGGAAAAATAACCGTTCGAAACGCAAAATGATGATAAAAAAACCGGAGAACAGTTCGAATGTCTGTTTCTCCGGTCTGTGTCAGTTTTCGGTTTCCTGCGGCCCTTCCTCGGCTTCGATTTCCGCGAGAATTTTGCGGTCCTGCTTGTCCTGCGGCACGAACTGCGCGAACAAATCGGGACGGTCGCGCCGGGTGCGTTTGAGCGACATCTTGCGCCGCCAGCGGGTAATGTTCGCGTGGTGGCCGCTGAGCAGCACCTCAGGCACGGTCTGTCCGCGCCATTCGGCGGGATGGGTGTACTGTGGATACTCCAGCAGGCCGTTCCAGTGGCTCTCCTCCTGAAATGCCGTTTCGTCCGGCAGCACGCCCGGCACCATGCGGCATACTGCGTCCGCCACCGCCATAGCTGGAATCTCGCCGCCGGTCAGCACAAAATCCCCGATCGAGATTTCCTCATCCACACAGGTGTCAATGAAACGCTGGTCGATTCCCTCATAGTGGCCGCAGACGATGATAAACCGTTCATGCGCCAGCAGCTCACGCGCCTTCTCCTGCGTAAACGGCGCCCCCTGTGCGCTCATCATGACCGTATGCACATGCTCGCCGCCGGTCAATGCCTCATGGCACAGATACAGCGGCTCAGGCAGCATCACCATGCCGCGGCCGCCGCCATAGGGCGAGTCGTCGGCCTTGTGGTGCTTGTCAAGCGCATAATCGCGGATGTTGGTCGCACGGATTTCCACCAGCCCTTTGGCCTGCGCGCGGCCAATGATGCTCTCATGCATCACGCCGTCAATCAGCTCCGGGAACAGGGTCATGATATCGATTCTCATTCGATCAGCCCCTCAATGGTCTCGACCGTAATGATCCCCTTTTCCAAATCGATATCCTTCAGGAAGGGCTTGCAGGCCGGGATGAGCGCGTCCGGCTTGCCCTCGCGCCCGATCAGATACAAATCGTGCCCCGCGCCCTGATTGACCTCGCGCAGCTTGCCGATGGTCTCACCCGTGCGCACATCGAACACATCCAGCCCCAGAATGTCCTGAATGAACACCAGATCGTCAGGCAGCTCGACATCCTCGCGGTCCAAATACAGCACCCGGTTTTTAAGCGCTTCGGCCGCTTCGCAGGTATTCACGCCTTCGAGACGCATGATGACGCAGTTTTTGTGGACATACGACTTTTTGACCTGCACCGGCTCGGTCGGAGACAGATACAGCGTGTCAAAATCGAGCAGCACTTCCGGGCTGTCACACCACGACTGCACCTTGACTTCGCCGGTCACGCCATGGGTGTTGACGATCTTCCCGGCCTCTAAAAATTGCTTTTTCATGGTTTCCTCCATGTCGTTAAAGTCAAAAGAAAAAGACCTGTCATCCTGCGACAGGTCTTTGAAGGGTTCAGTCACAGATCTCGACAGAAACCTTTTTGTTTTCCCGATTGCCGGCAGCCTTCATGAGCGTGCGGATCTCCTTGGCAATGCGGCCATGGCGGCCGATGATCCGGCCCATGTCGTCCGCAGCCACGCGCAGCTCATAGGTAATTTCGTCGCCCTCCACCTTTTCCTCAATGGAAATGGCGTCCGGTTCGGATACCAGGTTCGCTACAATGTAGGTCAGAAGTTCTTTCATGTTCACAACCTCACTCCATTACAGCACGCCGGCCTTCTTCAGGATGCCGCGAACGGTGTCGGTCGGCTGTGCGCCATTCTTGATCCACTTCTGAGCACGCTCAGCGTCGACCTTAACCTCTGCCTCAGCGGTCATGGGGTTATAAGTGCCGATTTCCTCGATGAAACGACCATCACGCGGATAACGAGAGTCGGCAACAACAATACGGTAGAAAGGAGCCTTCTTAGCGCCCATTCTGCGCAGTCTGATCTTTACCATCTCTTTTTCACCTCCTTGAAATAGCGAATGTCTATTGTAAAATAATTTTACACAAAGTTAAAACGGAAGCTTGAAGTTTCCAAAGCCCGGGAAGCCGCCGCGCTTTTTCTTCTTGCCGCGCTTCTGCATGCCCACAAGCTGTTTGGTCATCTTCTGCATCATCTCAAACTGCTTGAGCAGCTTGTTGATCTCCTCGATGCCCAGTCCGCAGCCGGCTGCGATGCGCTTTTTGCGGCTGTAATTGATGATCGAGGGGTTGTCGCGCTCCTTCGGGGTCATGGATTGGATGATCGCTTCGGTGTGCGCCATGGCCTTTTCATCGACCTGCGCACCGGCCAGCGCCTTGGCGTCCACGCCGGGGAGCATGCCGAGCATTTCCTGCATGGAACCCATGTTCTTCATCTGCTGGAGCTGCTCATAGAAATCGGTCAGCGTCAGCTTGCCGGCCGACATTTTCTTGGCGGTTTCAGCCGCCTGCTTTTCGTCGAACGACTGCTGTGCCTTCTCGATGAGGGTCAGCACGTCGCCCATGCCGAGGATACGGGAAGCCATGCGGTCGGGGTGGAACGGCTCGATGTTGTCAAGCTTTTCGCCGGTACCGGCGTACTTGATCGGCTTGCCGGTGACTGCCTTGACCGACAGCGCCGCGCCGCCGCGGGCGTCGCCGTCCATCTTGCTCATCAGCACGCCGTCGATGCCGAGCGCCTCGTCAAAGGTCTGGGCAACGTTGACCGCGTCCTGACCGGTCATCGCATCGACGACCAGCATGATTTCGTGCGGCTTGACTTCGGCCTTGATGCGCTTGAGCTCATCCATCAGGGCTTCGTCGATATGAAGACGGCCCGCGGTATCGATGAATACCAGATCGTGGCCGTTCTTACGGGCAAAATCTACGCCTGCCTTGGCGATCTCGATCGGATCGCCCTGCCCCATGTCGAACACCGGGATATCCAGCTGCTTGCCGACAACCTTGAGCTGTTCAATCGCGGCCGGACGGTAAACGTCACAGGCGATGAGCAGCGGCCGGCGCTGCTGCTGTTTCTTGAACAGACCGGCGAGCTTGGCGCAGTTGGTGGTTTTACCGGCGCCCTGCAAACCGACCATCATAACGATGGTGGGCGGGTTCGGGGCAATGGTGATGCGGGCGTTCTGTCCGCCGAGCAGCGCGGTCAACTCCTCGTTGACGATTTTGATGACCTGCTGGGCGGGGGAAAGGCTCTCAAGGATGTCCGCGCCGGTCGCCTTTTCGGTGACCGCCTTGATGAAGTCCTTGGTGACCTTGAAGTTTACGTCAGCTTCCAGAAGAGCCAGACGGATTTCACGCATGGCCTCCTTCACGTCGGCCTCGGTGAGCCGTCCGCGGCTTCGGAGCTTTTTGAACGTATTGGAAATTTTTTCAGTTAAGCCTTCAAATGCCATGGTTTCCTCCGGTTCAAAGGGTGCGTCCGCCGGCGATCGCCTTCAGGTTTTCGTCCAGACGGGCGAGCACACGGGAGATTTCCGGATTGTGCAGTTGGTTGGAGTTGATGAGACGCAGACGATGCACATCATTCAGCATGGAATCAATCATGGGATCGATCCGGCCATAACGGGCGACCAGTCCCAGACGCTGCTCCATGTCGCGCAGCGTGTGCTCGGCACGGACGATACTGTCCCGCACGCCCTGCCGGGTGATGCCGACATGCTCGGAGATCTCCGCAAGGGAAAGATCCTCATTATAGTAGAGGTCAAACATTTCTTTCTGCTTGTCGGTGAGCATCTCGCCGTAAAAATCAAACAGAAGGCACATTTCAAGCGGTTTGTTCTTCATGGGTCTCTGCCTCCAGTGTAAAGGAGAATGGCTTTACAACTGCAACGCTATTATATTACAGCATCCGCCCCGGCTTGTCAAGCACTATTTCGAAAAATTCGTCCAAATTTCCTGCCCCGGCTGGACTTTAGCGGCAAATACGGGTATACTTGTTTCATCGTGTAATTTCATTCCGAAAAGAGGGAAAGCATGAACCAGACAAGAACCCGGCTGGCCGAGGGGGTGCATCTCACCTGCCTGACCACCGGGCAATATAAATCCGCCGTGCTGAGCGTCGGCTTTGCGCTCCCGCTCACGCAGGACAACACCTATGCGGCACTGCTGCCGCAGGTGCTGCGCCGCGGCACGGCCCGGCTGCCGGATATGAACGCGCTCGGTGCCGAACTCGACAGCCTGTACGGCGCGCGCATCCTGCCCCTCGTGCGCAAAAGCGGCGACGCGCTTGTAATCGGCATGCTGGCCGATGTGATCGACGAAGCCTATGTCCCGGCGGGCGAAAACCTGACCGCGCGGCTGGCCGGACTGCTGCACGCGCTGTGGTACCAACCCTATCAAAAGGATGGCCTGCTCTGCCCCGATTATACCGCCGCCGAGGGTGCGAACCTCGCGGACAAAATCGCGGCGCAGAAGAACGAAACCCGCTCCTATGCCATGCGCCGGGCGCAGGAAATCCTGTGCGCAGGCGAACCGTACAGCTGGAACGAATACGGTCAGGTCGAAACCGCGCACGCGGCGGATGCGCAAACGCTGACGCGCGTCTGGCAGGATGTCGTGACCTCCGCGCCCATCGAGCTGTTCTACTGCGGCAGTCTGGAGCCGGACGCGGTCGCCGACTGCTTCCACCCCTTCTGCACCGATACGCTCCGCCGCACCATGCCGGTCATCCGGCCGCACGGCGCAAATGACACGGTGCGCACGGTCACCGAGGAAATGGCAGTCACGCAGGGCAAGCTGTCGCTCGGCTTCCGCACCGGCCTGACCGGCCACGATGCTGCGTATCCGGCGCTGATGCTGTTTTCCACGGTCTTTGGCGGCTACACCGGCTCGCGCCTGTTCCGTCAGGTGCGTGAGAAAATGAGCCTGTGCTATTACGCCAGTTCATCGCTCGACAAGCTCAAGGGCATCATGCTCGTCGCGTCCGGCATCGAAAACACCAACTTTGATGTCGCGCGAGACGAGATCCTACGCCAGCTTGCCGACCTGCAGGCCGGAAACCTGTCGGACGAAGAACTGGAGGCCGCACGCCGCACACTGCTGAATCAACTGCGCACCATGCAGGACAGCCCCCTGTCGCTCGAGCACTTCTTCCAAAGCCAAGCGGTCGGCGGCCTGACCTATGACCTCGATATGCTGATGGAACGGATTTCCACCTTGACCCGCGACGATGTGCTTGCGGCCGGGCGCGGCATTTCACTCGACACCGTTTACTTTTTAAAGGGGGTGGCACAGGGATGACCCGCACATTTGACCGCGTTCGTGAAACCATGCAGTCAGCCGTGCTTCCGAACAGCCTGCGCATCTATTATATCCCGAAGCCCGCGTTCTCCAAAACCTTTGCCATGCTGGCGACCAACTTCGGTTCGGTCGATTCCCGCTTTACGATGGAGGACGGCACCGAAATCGTCACCCCGGCCGGTGTGGCGCATTTTCTGGAACACAAGATGTTCGAAGATGAGGACGGCAACGCCCTGCAAAAGTTCGGCGCAACCGGCGCCTCCCCGAATGCCTTCACCAGCCACAACATGACGGCGTATTATTTCTCGTGCACCTCCGGCTTTGAAGAAAACCTGCGCATCCTGACCAAATTCGTTTTCACGCCCTATTTTACGGAGGAAAACGTTGCCAAAAGATATGCCGTTCTGGCAGTCCTTTGTCGGCATGTATCAGGGGTTGTACCACGAACACCCGGTTCGTATCTCGATTGCGGGCAGCGTGGACAGCATTGCGCCCATCACGCCCGAACTTCTATTCCAGTGCCACCGCGCGTTTTACAGCCCGGCAAACATGGTGCTCGTCGTATGTGGCACGGCGGACTTTGACACGATTGTTTCCATCGCGGAGGAGTTTTCCCCCAAGGAAGCGGCGCGTATCGCGTCCCGCGACTACGGCGCACGGCAGACTGAGGTCTGTCAGAGCGAAGTCGTGCACCAAATGGCGGTGTCGCAGCCATCCTTCCTGCTCGGCTTTAAGGATATTCCTCTCCAGCCCGGCGAAAGCCGTCTGCGCCGCCAGCTCCTCGGTGAACTGTGCTGCCGTATTCTGGC
>JBJDZO010000273.1:0-8818 GCA_051868095.1 Butyricicoccus sp.
TGCGCTACGGTGAGACCGTTGTGCTCGTCACCGCGACCGCATCCGCAAAGCCGCGCGACGGCATCGATTTCTTCCCGCTTTCGGTAGACTTCGAGGAGCGTCTGTACTCGGTTGGCCGCATTCCCGGTTCGTTCATGCGCCGTGAGGGCCGTCCGTCCGAGAAGGCAATCCTGTCTTCCCGTCAGATCGACCGCCCGATGCGTCCGCTGTTCCCGAAGGATCTGCGCAACGATGTTTCCATCGTATGCACCGTTCTCGAGAATGATTACGACAATTCCCCCGAGGTCGTCGCTCTGTTGGGCGCGTCTATCGCGGTTTCCATTTCCGATATCCCGTTTGACTATGTCGTTGGCGGCTGTCAGGTTGGCATCGTAGACGGCAAGGTTGTCATCAATCCGACTTCTGCACAGCGCAAGGTTTCCGAGATGGACGTTACCCTGTGCGCGACCAAGGACAAGATCGTTATGATCGAGGCGGGCGCGAAGGAAGTTCCGGAGGACCAGATGTTCGACGCGCTGATGGAAGCGCACGAGGAGATCAAGAAGATCTGCGCGTTCATCGCGGACATCAAGGCACAGATCGGCAAGCCGAAGTTCGAGTACGAGCATCATGACATCGACCATGAGCTGTTCGACAAGCTCGAGGCAGAGTGCAACGACAAGTTTGAGGCTGCCATGGACACCGACGACAAGACCGTCCGCGACGCGGGCGTGCGCGAGATTGTGGATGCCTTCACCGCAACTCTGGATGAGGAGTATCTGGCTGAGCACGGCGAAAACCTCGCTGAGTGCGTAGACAAGCTCCAGAAGAAGATTGTTCGCCGCTGGCTGGCAAACGGCAAGCGTGTCGATGGCCGCGGCATGGAGGAAGTTCGTCCGCTGGCTGCTGAGGTTGGCGTACTGCCGCGTGTACACGGTTCCGGTATGTTCACCCGTGGTCAGACGCAGGTTCTGACTCTCTGCACGCTGGGTACCCTCGGCGAGGTACAGGAGCTGGATACCATCTTCGAGGAGAAGGAAAAGCGCTATATTCATCATTACAACTTCCCGTCCTTCTCGGTTGGCGAGACCCGTCCGTCCCGCGGCCCCGGCCGTCGTGAGATCGGTCATGGCGCACTGGCTGAGCGCGCGCTGCTGCCGGTCATCCCGTCGGCAGAGGAGTTCCCCTACGCGCTGCGTCTGGTTTCTGAAGTTATTTCTTCCAACGGTTCTACCTCGCAGGGTTCGGTCTGCGGTTCTACTCTGGCACTGATGGATGCCGGTGTGCCGATCAAGGCGCCGGTTGCCGGTATTTCCTGCGGCCTGATTACCGATGGCGGTCAGGAGACCACTTTCACCGATATTCAGGGTGTTGAGGACTTCTACGGCGATATGGACTTCAAGGTTGCCGGTTCCAAGAAGGGTATCACCGCGATTCAGGTCGATATCAAGGTAGACGGCCTGACCCCGAACATCATCCGTCAGGCATTCGACAAGTGCCGCACCGCACGTTGTGCAATCCTCGACGAGATCATGCTCAAGGCGATCCCGGCGCCGCGTGAGGACGTTTCCGATTGGGCTCCGAAGATGACCACCATGCAGATTCATCCGGACAAGATCCGTGAGGTTATCGGCAAGGGCGGCAGCGTGATTCAGAAGATCGTTGCCGAGTCGGGCGCACAGGTTGACATCAACGATGACGGCGTAATCACCATCGCCGCAGTCAAGGCTGCCGATGCTGCGGTTGCAAAGCAGATGATCGAAGCCATTGTCAAGGAACCCGAGGTTGGTGAAATCTACTACGGCAAGGTTGTCCGCCTGATGAACTTCGGCGCGTTCGTAAACCTGACGAACAACAAGGATGGTATGGTGCACATCTCCAAGATGGCAAACCGCCGCGTTGAGAAGGTCGAGGACGTTGTCAAGGAAGGCGATATGGTTTGGGTTAAGGTCATGGAGATCGATGACAAGGGCCGTATCAACCTGTCCATGAAGGACGTCAAGGACGAGGAGAAGATCCTGTAATTTGCACCGGATATAAAGAAAAGCTCCCGACCTCGGTCGGGAGCTTTTTTACGAATAGGTCAGGAAAGCGCGGCGTTTGCGATACCGTACTGTGTTCCCCACCAGCCGTTGCCTTCTGCGGAAACAGCCACTACTTTCATTTGCAGCGCTTTATTGAGATTTACTGAGCAATGTCTGGGCAAATCTTCGCTGGTCATTTCGATGGTTTCTGTAAGTTCGCCATCCAGATAGAACTTTAACAGAAGCGGGAGTCCGGAATGACCATCTACCGGGCCGAGGTCAAAATCCAATGTGGAATACTGGCCATTCAGATTGAAAAGTACATTTGTGCCAACATCTTCGGCGCAAAAAGCAACCATGAAGCCGCGAGAGTAGGATTGTCCAGCCATTTTGAAGGAGTTTGTACCGTCTGTGGTGTTGCCATTGGCTTCGTAGTAGCCATAATCGGTTTCATACGGCGGACAAAGATCCATGAGCCACTTTTTGCTGTTCGGCGCATCACCCAGATATACGGTTTTGGTGTTGCCATCCCACGTCACCTGCTTACCGATCGCGTTGCCCACCGCACGAACGGGCAGATAGGTCGTGCCGTTGTAGATGAACGGCTCCACGGTCGAACCATTCGCGTCCTTGGGTGTGATGGTCACGCCGTCTACGACCAGTTTGATGTTCGCGTACTCGATCGTAACGGTTTTGTGAATGGTGCTTGCTGCAAAAGCAACGGTGGTGGCGAGTGCGCAGCACGCAGTCAAAACAGCAAATCGCTTTAGAAGAGTTTTTTTCATGTTTCAGCCTCCAGGTTAAATATTTTTAAAATTTGGAGACGGGGAAACTGCCCCCCCTTGATCCAATTAACCTTGTTTTCAGTATATCATTTTACCTTGAGCTGCACAAGGAAAATAAACAAAAATGGGGAGATGTGTTAAATCCGGTACTCCGGGAAATACTTTTTGACAAACGGAACATTTTTGACCGTGAAGGTTTTGCCGTCCAGATACTGGAGTTCGCCCGCGTCGGTCTGAAACTCAAATTTCAGCTTGTACGAATACAACAGCTGCCCAGTCTCTCCAAAGCGCTTGTTCTGCTCGTTTTTGCCGTACTTGCCATCGCCAAGCAGGGAATGGCCGATGCGTGCCATTTGAGCGCGAATCTGATGGGTGCGTCCGGTCATGAGATTGCACTCGACGAGCGACAGCCCATTGCGCGACGCAAGCACCCGATAGGTCATGCGCGCGGTCTTGGCGCCCGGCGCGGGCCGGTCGAAAATTTCCACCTGCTTGCGCTTTTCGTCGCGGCGGATGAAATGCTCGAGCGTGCCGGTGCGCGGCGCGGGCGTGCCGTGAACTACACACAGATACCGCTTGCTCATCTCGTGGTGCTTGATCTTGTCGTTCATCACGCGCAGCGCTTCGGCGGTCTTGGCCGCGATAACGATGCCGCCCGTGTTGCGGTCAATGCGATTGCACAGGGCAGGGGTGAAGGACAGCGCATCCGCCGGATTCCATTGACCCGACTGATACAGGTACGCCTGAATATGCGCAATGAGTGTATCCGCGTCGCCCTGCTCGTCGGCGTGGACTACCATGCCGGGCGCTTTGTCCGCAAGAAGGATGTGCGCATCCTCATAAACAATGGACAAACGCGGCGTTTTGATTTTTTTGTAGGCTTCTTCTTCGGAAGGGGTTTCAAAAAACTCGTCGTTGATGTATAATTGTACAAGGTCTCCTTCGAGCAGACGGTACGCCGGCTCGGAGCGCTTGCCGTTCACCTTGATGCGCTTGAGACGAAAATACTTGTGCATCAGCCCGGGCGGCAGCAGGGGAACCGCCTTTTCCAGGAATTTATTCAGGCGCTGGCCGCTGTCGTTTTTGGAAATTTTGTATTCTTTCAAAGAGGGTTCCTCCATTGTGTGTTCGTTCCCTTCCAGTATAACGTATCCGCGGCAAAAAGAAAATACGCTTTTTCTGCGTATTTCGGTTGACAAATAACATTTCGATATAGTATACTATGAGATGTACCATGTGAGGTAGGTATGAGGATTGATTTAAAGAAACTGAATGGCGTGTACGGCAGCAAAATCCCGTTTTCCGGATCGGTCGATCTGTCGGGAGAAGAACTGTACGGCGCGTATCCGTTCCAGCATCCGGCACAGTATGAGGGCGAGATTGTAAACCATCTCGGTGTGCTCACACTGTCCGGTACGATCAAGGCACTGTATTCCACCTGCTGCTCGCGCTGCTTAAAGCCGCTCGATGTGCTGCTCACGGCACAGGTCGAGACCGTGCTTTCCCGGGAGGGCTCGGAAGAGGACGATGTATTCGTCATCGAAGAGGACGCGGTCGAGGTCGAGGACGTTTTGGTCCCCGAGCTGCTGCTTCAGGTGCAAATGACCTATCTCTGCAAGGAAGACTGCAAGGGGCTGTGTCCCCATTGCGGTGTGGATCGCAACGTGCAGCAATGCACATGCGAGACCAGGCAGGTTGATCCGCGTCTTGCGGCGCTTGCTGCCCTGCTGGACAGCAAAAAGGATCAGGACTAGGTTGCAAAATAACAGAACATAGAGTAGGAGGTGTTACCACATGGCAGTACCTAAGAGAAAAACGTCTAAGGCAAGACGTGATAAGAGACGTAACTCCCACTGGAAGCTTTCGCTCCCCGGCATGGTAAAGTGCCCGAACTGCGGCGAGTTCATGCTTTCTCACAGAATGTGCAAGGCTTGCGGTCATTACAATGGTCGTGAGATTGTCAAGACTGAGGCGTAATCGAATTTACAGAAGGATAGGGGAAGCTCCGGCTTTCCCTATTTTCATGTTCAGAGAGGAGGCGCGGGAATGGCGTCTAAGATTATTTCGGTGGATGCGGGTTCGCCCTGTGCGCGCGCCGGTATCGAGGCCGGAGAAACCCTGCTCAAAATTGACGGCGCACCCATCCGGGACGTGCTTGACCTCAAGTTTTACAGCTATGACAGCCGGATCACGCTGACCATCGAAGGCGCGGACGGTACGGTGCGCGAAGTGCGCGTGCGCAAGGCCGAAGGTCAGCCGCTCGGCCTGAATTTCGAGCACTATCTGATGGATAAAATGAAGCGCTGCTCGAACAAATGCGTGTTCTGCTTCATCGATCAGCTCCCGAAGGGCATGCGCGATACCTTATATGTCAAGGACGACGACGCGCGGCTGTCCTTCCTGATGGGCAACTATATTTCGATGACCAATCTGTCCGAAGAGGATGTGCAGCGCATTATCCGTATGCACATTTCACCGATTAACATCTCGGTGCAGACCACAAATCCCGAACTGCGCGTGAAAATGCTGCAAAACAAGCGCGCGGGCGAGGCGCTTGCCCTACTGCCGCGCTTTGCCGAAGCAGGCATTACGATGAACTGCCAGCTCGTCGTGTGCGAGGGCCTGAACGACGGCGATGAACTGCGCCGGTCGCTGAACGACCTCGAAGCCCTGTATCCGGCGGTGAACAGCATTTCGGTTGTACCGTTCGGCATGACCCGCCACCGCGAGGGCCTGTATCCGCTCCAGCCCACCACAGCCGAAGGCGCGGCGAACATTCTCGATATCGTCGAGCCGTTCGCGGCGGATTGTCTCGAAAAGCACGGCACCCGTCTGGTCTGGTGCGGCGATGAACTGTATCTGAAGGCCGGACGCACTTTACCGGACGCCGATTATTACGAGGACTTCACCCAATTCGAGAACGGAATCGGCATGCTGCCGCTGTTCTGTGAGGAATTCCGGCTCGCTCTGCCCGATTATGCGGGCAAAACCGCGCGTCCGTTCACCATCGCAACCGGCCGCGCCGCCGGTCCGGCGCTTGCAAAACTGATTGACGAAGCCGGGCAGGTGTGCGATAATTTGAGTGGTAAAGTTGTGGAAATTCGCAACGATTTTTTCGGCCACGGCGTATCGGTCGCGGGCCTGATTACCGGCCGTGATTTGGCCGCGCAGCTGGAAGGCAGAGACCTCGGGGAGCGCGTGCTCATTTCGGCCAATATGCTGCGGGATGGCGGGGACGTGTTCCTCGACGATATGACGCCCGCTGAAGTCAGCGCACGCATTGGCGTGCCGGTGGTGCCGGTCGAGATTGACGGCGCCGATCTGCTGGAAAAGATTTTTGCTCAGTGAGAAGATAGGAGATCGAAGATCGAAGATAGAAGATAGGAGATAGAAGATAGGGGATTCGGGATCGCGCTTTGCGCGAACATAAAATCATCCGGCAAAGCCGGATACCTCAACTCCTATCTCCTCACTCCTAACTCCTCACTCTACGCAAACGCTCCTATTCTGCTTTTAAGGAGGGAACATTTATGTCGAAACCTACCGTTGCGATTGTCGGCCGCCCGAATGTCGGCAAATCGCAGCTGTTCAACCGGCTGGCGGGCAAACGCCTGTCCATCGTGGAGGACACCCCGGGCGTGACCCGCGACCGCCTGTATGCGGACTGCGATTGGCGCGGCCGGACGTTCTCGGTGATTGATACCGGCGGTATCGAGCCGAAGAACGACAACGAAATATTGAAATTCATGCGTTATCAGGCCGAAGCGGCCATCCATCACGCAGATGTGATTATTTTCATCACCGACATTAAAACTGGCGTCACCGCGTCGGATGAGGAAGTCGCTTCCATGCTCCAGCGCTCGGGCAAGCCGATTGTGCTGGCGGTCAACAAGTGCGACAAGCCGGGTGCGCCCGACCCGAATATTTTCGAGTTCTATAACCTCGGTCTGGGCGATCCGTATGGCATTTCCGCCCTGCATGGCTACGGCACCGGCGATCTGCTCGACGCGGTGTTTGAGCATTTCCCGCCCGAGGACGAAAACGAAGGCGAGGACGACCGCATCCGTGTCGCGCTGATCGGCAAGCCGAACGTCGGCAAATCCAGCCTGCTCAATAAGGTGCTGGGCGAGGAGCGCGTGATTGTCTCCGATATGGCCGGCACCACACGCGACAGCGTGGACGCCGATGTGGACAACGAATACGGCAAATTCACCTTCATCGACACCGCGGGCATCCGCAAGAAGTCCAAGGTCGAGGAGAAAATTGAAAAATTCTCGGTTATGCGTTCGCTGATGGCCGTGGAGCGCGCCGATGTGTGCGTCATCATGATCGACGCGACCGAGGGCGTGACCGAACAGGATACCAAGGTGGCGGGCGAGGCTCACAACGCAGGCAAGGCCTGCATCGTGGTCGTCAACAAGTGGGATCTGGTCGAAAAAGACGGCAAAACCATGAAGGAATACACGCTGCGGGTGCGCGAAGGTTTGGCATATATGCCTTATGCGCCCGTGCTGTTCATCTCGGCTCTGACCGGCCAGCGCGTGGACAAGCTGTATGACATGATCGCGCATGTCTACGAGCAGAATCACAAGCGTATCCCGACCGGCCAGCTCAACTCGATCCTGTCCGAGGCAACCGCCCGCGTGCAGCCGCCCACCGATAAGGGCCGCCGTCTGAAGATTTACTATGTTACCCAGGCCGGCGTCACCCCGCCGACGTTTGTATTTTTCTGCAACGACGCCCGGCTGTTCCATTTTTCCTATCAGCGCTATCTGGAAAACCAGATCCGTGAAGTATTTGACCTGACCGGCACGCCGGTGCGCATTGTCGTGCGCCAGCGCGGCGATAAAGACGATTAACGCAGAGGGAGAGGGAAAGCGATGGGGGTATCTCATTTTTTCATCATTGCGGCAAGCGCGTACCTGCTTGGTTCGCTCAGTTTTGCCATTATCATCTGTAAGCTGACGCTCGGCAAGGATATCCGCGCTTACGGCAGCGGAAACGCCGGGCTGACCAACGCCTACCGCACCATGGGCGCGGGCAAAACCCTGCTCGTGCTGTTCGGTGACATCGCCAAAGCAGCCGCGGCGCTCGCCATCGGCGGTCTGCTCGCCGGTATGATGGGCAAGTTGGTCGCGGGTATTTTTGTCATTCTCGGCCATGTGTTCCCGGTGTATTTCGGGTTCCGCGGCGGCAAAGGTGTGCTCGTCGGCGCAACCATGCTCGTGTTCCTCGATTGGCGGATTTTTCTGGCGGCACTCGTGCTGTTTATTATTTCGGTGGCACTCACCAAATGGGTGTCGCTCGGTTCGATTCTCGGCGCAATCAGTTTCCCGATCAGTATGCAGATTTTTTATGGGGATGTGCGCCTGACTGTGATTGCGGCGCTGATGGCGGCTGCGGTCGTGTTTATGCACCGCTCGAACATCAAACGCATCCTTTCGGGGACAGAAAATCGGTTTTCGTTCCATTCCAAACCGCAGATTACCGACGACGACAAGAAATGAGGGTATAAAGCCATGAAAATCTTTGTTCTTGGCAGCGGCGGCTGGGGCTCGGCTCTGGCAATTCTGCTGCACAACAACGGTCATTGCGTGACCATGTGGACTTTTTTCAAGGAAGAATGCGAGCGCCTGCAAAAGGAGCGCGCCAATGAAAAGCTGCTGCCGGGCGTGAAAATTCCGGAGAACATCCAGATTACGAATGACATGGCGGGCGCGGCGGAGGCCGATCTGGTCGTGATGGCGGTGCCGAGCTTTGCGGTTGCTTCCACGGCCGAAAACCTCGCAGCGATTCTGCCTGAGGGCGTTCCGGTTGTCAACGTCGGCAAGGGTCTGGATGCCAAGCACGGCTATTGCCGTTTTTCCGAGACGATTGACCGCGCGATGGGCGGCAAGAATCCGATTGTGGCGCTGACCGGCCCGACCCACGCGGAAGAGGTTTCCCGCGGCGTGCCGACCTGTATTGTCGCGGCATCGGCCAGCCGTCAGGCCGCCGAGCTGACGCAGGATATTTTTATGAGCGACGTGT
>JBJDZO010000274.1:0-1985 GCA_051868095.1 Butyricicoccus sp.
TTTCGCCCAGCAGATAGAAGGCGATAATGCCCGGCAGCGCCAGATACATAAAGCCAATGATTTTCAGGAACGAACAGAAGATTGCGCCCTTCTGTGCTTCCTTGAGGTTCTTGGCTGCGAGCACGCGCTGTACAAACGACTGATGGGTGCACCACGACTGCATATGCAGGAACAGCAGGCCGGTCAGGATGGTCGGCCACGGAACATACGGCGGGGTCGAATCAGCCGGTGCAATGGCGTTCATCTTGGAGGGATCAGCGTGAATGACATACTTGATGCCCTCGACAAAGTTGCTGCCGTCGCCCGAACCAAAGGCTGCTCCCAGCGCGACAAAGCCCAGAATCGGAATCATAAAGCCGCCGATAATCAGGCCGACGCCGTTGATGGTATCGGACACTGCAACTGCCTTCAGGCCGCCGAAAATCGCGTAGATTGCGCCGATGATGCCGACAACGATGCAGATAAGGATAACCGACTGGAACTTGGTGATGCCCAGCATACCGGACACACCGAAGATATTTTCGAAAACAAGCGAACCGGAATACAGGATAACCGGAATCTGAATGAAGATATACAGGCAGATGTACGCGATCGAGAACCAGAGCTTGGTGCCCCGGTCGTAGCGCTCACCGATCATCTGCGGGATGGTAGTGATGCCGCTCTTGAGGTAGCGCGGCGCGATGTAGTTTGCGAGAATCAGGCAGGCCACTGCTGCGATGACCTCAAAGCCCATTGGGCTCATGTTGGTGGCCCAGGTCTGGCCGTTGGTGCCGACGAGCTGCTCCGCCGACAGGTTGGTCAGCAGCAGCGAACCTGCGATGACAAAGCCCGGCAGGCCGCGGCCTGCGAGGAAATAGCCCTCTGCGGTGTCAAGGTTGTCGCCTTTGGTTTTCCACCACGAAATCACTGCAACCAGCGCGGTGAAGAAGATGAAGGTTGATACTGTCCAAAGCATACAATATGCTCCTTTTCCCAATTTATTTTCTTTTTCCCAAAATTATAAAGTATTATATTTCTATATTTTTCTTTTTCTGTATCTTAGAAGTTTTAAAAAAGGCCGCCGTTTTGTATGCGGCGGCCTTGCTGGGGTGCCTGAATTATGCGTTCTCCATGATCGCCTTGACAGCGGTCTTGGTATCGGTCTCCGGGAACAGCTCATAGCCGACACGGCCGGTGTAGCCGCTGGCTTCGAGGTGACGGAGTACCTTCTTGTAGTTGATCTCACCGGTGCCCGGCTCATGACGGCCCGGTGCGTCGGCTACATGGATGTGGCCGAACTGATCGCCGTAGTTGGTGATGGTATCGCAGATGCAGCCCTCGTTGATCTGCATGTGGTATACATCATACAGCAGCTTGAGGCGGGGCGAGCCAATCAGACGGCAGATTTCCGCACCCATCTGGGTGGTTGCGAGGAAGTTGCCGACATGGTCGGTGGTGATGTTCAGCGCCTCGAGGTTGAGGTTGATCTCCTCTGCCTCGGCGAGCTTTGCGCACTCAAGCAGCATGTCGTACATCGAGCACAGCTTGACGGTGTCAGACAGATCGTCGTAGTGATTGACAACGATGCCGCCGTCGCCGAGCGCGTTCGAATGGATGGTTACGCTGGAAGCGCCAACCTTCTTCGCCGCTGCAATGGACTGCTTCAGGTAATCGATGTACTTCTCCTTGTGAGTCGGATCGACCAGAGAGTAATCCGCGTCGCCGTTGAAGCCCGAGATGGCGATGCCGGCCTTCTCCGCAGCTTCACGGGTCGCGTCCAGATCGCGGATGCGCCAGTCCCAGAACTCAACCGCCTCAAAGCCATCGTTCTTGGCTGCCTGGAAACGGTCCAGCCAGTCCAGCTCGGTGTACAGGGTATCGATGCAAGCGCATTTTCTCAGTGCCATTATACGTCAACCTCCGAAATCTTAACCGGACGACCTTCCTTCAGGGACTTGGTTGCAGCAGCAGCCATCAGAACCGGGTACAGACCATCGATACCGGTA
>JBJDZO010000275.1:0-1966 GCA_051868095.1 Butyricicoccus sp.
CCCTGCCTTTAACTACGGTGACCTGATTCAGAAGCTGAAGTTAAATATATTAAATAACAGCGCCAACATGCCACATCCGGCGGATGGCGTCATCAATAATTACAATGCCAATATTGGTACTATATCCACTGCGGAGCTATGGCTGACCGGCAGCAAACAGGACGGATCTCAGCGGATGCTCCTCCGCGCCGAGCCAAACTATCGGTGTAAATGTCCGCGTCCGAAACCCGGTTCCGAGCAGCGCACCGGAGACCAAAACGCAAACAACGCGCTCGATCCCTCGGGCTATACCTACGAAGCGGTTCCCTCCAACCGTCTGGCCGGTGTGACCACGACGCTGTTCCAGCAGGATGGAAGCGGCCAGCCCACACTTTGGGATTCCGAAGCGTACAATCAGGACAACCCCTTGTTCACCAACGAAAACGGCGAATATGCGTGGTTTGTCCCGACAGGCAATTGGCAGGTCAGGTTTGAGAAGGACGGCTATGAAACCGCTTATTCGGATTGGCTGCCTGTCCCGCCGCCGCAGACCGATGTGAATGTTGCAATGGTATCCAATGCCGCGCCGGAGATTCAGTCCGTCAGCGCATACCCGGACAGCATCCGCATTGCGTTCAGCCAGTATATGGACATCAGCACCGTCAATCCGCAAACCATTACGGTTTCCATGAACGGCGCTGCTGTGGAAGGCAGCGTCCAACCGGTCAACCGCGAAGCAGTGGCCGAAGGCTCGGAAACCGAATATGCCAGCGTCTTTGCGTTTATTCCAGCACAGGAAATGGCTGGAAAGGTGACGATCTGCATCAAGAATGCGGTGAACTATGCGGCAAAGCCCATGACCGCCGCCTATTATACGACAAAGACAATTGTTCCGGCTCCTGAAAGCATCGTTGTGGCCGACACAACGGCAGTGCCTTATCAGGGCGGCACACTTGTGAAACTGCAAGTGCTTCCAGCCGCCGCGGGCGCCGGGCAGGAAATCCGCGTTGTATCCAGCTCGCCGAGCATTGCTCTGGCCGATCAGCAGTCGATCATGACAGATGCCGAAGGCAATGCCGCGCTTTTCGTCAAAGGCATCCTTCCCGGCAGCAGTGAACTTTCTTTCACGCTTATGGGCACGGATATCACGGCAAAGACGCAGGTCACTGTCGGCGGCGTCCTGAAAAACACGGGGAACTGCGCAGCCGTTTCCGCAAGCGAGGAGTCCGGTACAGTGACAGCCGGTACGGAGATTACCCTGACAACAGAAACATCCGATGCGGCGATTTATTACACGCTGGACAAGACCGATCCTTCCGATTTGTCGAACCCGTCGCGGACGCTGTACACGCAGCCGATCATCCTGACGGAAAGCGCAAGTATTGTCGCATATGCGGTAAAATCGGGAATGAATGACAGCCCGCTTTCCGCATTCCACTATACGGTTCCGGACAGCACGTCCGTGTCGGTAGAAGCCATTTCTGTGGATTTGCCCAACGTCTCTGTTAAAACAGGAGAATCCTTGACGGTATCTGCTACGCTTCTCCCGGAGAATGCATCCAATCAGAAGGTCGTATGGTCGATTGATAACACAACAGTCGCGGCAATTACCGCAGATGGACTGCACTGCACCGTCACAGGCCGCAGCGCCGGAAACGCAACCCTGACCGCAACCGCAGCGGACGGTGGGCATATGGCGATGATTCCGATTACAGTCTCCGGTTCGTCTGGAGGCGGAGGCGGCGGAAGCAGCGGTGGAGGCGGCGGCTCCAGCGGTTCCGCATCCTACACGATTTCGGAACCCTCTGGCACCCAAAATGGTACAGTATCTGTCAATCCGCAAAGTGCATCCAATGGCGATACCGTGACCATCACTGTAATGCCCGACCCGGGTTATATATTGGAAACCCTGATTGTCACCGATGCTGCAGGTGCTGAACTCACGCTTACACGCAAATCCAGCACCGAATACACCTTTGTCATGCCT
>JBJDZO010000276.1:0-8673 GCA_051868095.1 Butyricicoccus sp.
CGGGTCGCCCAGATCGTCGTTCTTGTAGGAGAACTCAATGGTCGGCTGATCGAATACAATGCCTTCCTCTACGCCGTAGCGCTTTGCAAAGGAACCCGCCGAAATGTTGCGGATAATGACCTCCAGCGGTACGATGGAAACCTTCTTGACCACGGTTTCGCGCTCGCTGAGCTGCTCTACAAAGTGGGTCGGTACGCCCTGCTTCTCAAGGATCTGGAACATGTGATTGCTCATGACGTTGTTGATGACGCCCTTGCCCGCAATGGTGCCCTTCTTGACGCCGTTGAATGCGGTTGCATCGTCCTTGTAGTCTACAATGTACCGTTCCGGATCGTCGGTTGCGAATACCTTCTTGGCCTTGCCTTCGTAAAGCTGTTCTTTCTTCTGCATGATGATTTTTCTCCTTTTATAGCGATTTATTTTTTAATTCTGATACTGTGCGCGGACTTTTTCGTCCTTTGCAGCGACTTCTGCGGCCATGTTTGCCTTGAAGTCGGCAAGCTTGGCGGCAAGCGCTTCATCGCTGACGGCCAGAATCTGCGCGGCCAGAATGGCTGCGTTCTCCGCGCCGTCGATGGCGACCGTCGCCACCGGAATGCCCTTGGGCATCTGTACGATGGACAGCAGGCTGTCCATGCCGCCCATGACGCTCGTGCCCATCGGCACGCCAATCACCGGAAGGGTGGTGTACGCGGCCAGCACGCCGCCGAGATGTGCGGCCTTGCCCGCTGCGGCGATGATCACGCCGAAGCCGTCCGCGGCGGCGTTTTTGGCAAGCTGCTCAGCCGCTGCCGGGGTGCGGTGCGCCGAAATCACGCGCACATCAAACGGAATGCCGAACTCGGCCAGCTTGTCTGCACATTTGCCCATCACCTTGAGATCGCTGTCCGATCCCATGACGATACAAACTTTTTTCATAGAAATCCTCCCAACCGAAAATATATCATTTGACCAAAAAACAAAATGCAGGATACCGCGGTATCCTGCATATCCATCATTTGCATGCAGAAATGCCTGCACCGGTGCCGTCTTTCTGCTTTTGCTTCTTTGAAACAACACGACCGCGCAGCATGACAACGCTCCTCCCTTGCAGCACATTTCACACATTTATATCCTTATTCTATCGACAATTGCCGCGTGTTTCAAGCGTTTCGCGACCTATTTCGAAAAATCATCGACTTGCCCAAAACCAAATGAACATTTGCCCATAGCTTTGTATTTTTTCCTATCCGATTTCTTCCCCGAGCAGCTCACGCGCCGCGCGGACGTTCTGATGCTCACGCTCGCGCAGCATGGCAGCCGTCTGGCGCACTTCGCTGTCCAGCGCGCCGCTCACGCATTCGTCGATCAGCGGACGGAGCTTGTCGGCTGTGACTTCGCGAAGCGGGATACAGGTGCGGCTGCCGATGTATTTGAGGAAGCCGTCCACCTTGATGTCGTAGCTCATGCCAATGACCGGCACGCCGGCAGCGGCTGAGAACATAAGGGAATGCAGACGAATGCCGATGACCACTTCCATACGGGCGAGAATGCCAATGGTGGTTTCAATGCTCTGGCGCCGGGTCACCATATAGTGCGGGCAGGACAGCTTGCTGCCCAGGATCTCGGCAGGCATGAGGTCGGAAGGATACTCAATCGGCACGAACAGCGGAATCAGGCCGTGTTTTTCATAGGCGTACTCGGCGGCGGCGATGATTTCGCCCATCACGTCGTCCAGACCCTTCCAGTAGCGCAGGCCGAAGCCGATGTATTTGCCGTCGGTCGGGATGCCGCACTGTTCGAGCGCATTGTCCACCATAGCTTCGGACGCGGGCTTCAGGATGATCGTCGGGTCGGCGGACAGACGGATATCCGGCTTTACAATGCCCATGCGGGTCAGCTCGCCGCGCGAAAGATCGTCACGCAGGGTGATGATATCGACCGAACGGTTGATGGTTTTGGCGGCGCGCACGCGATTGCCCGGGCGGTTGATCGGGCCGATGCCGCAGCCGTACATCATGACCTTGCAGCCGAATTTTCTGGCCGCGTCCAGCGTCAGCAGATAATAGCGCAGCGACCGCGTCGAAGTAACATCCTGCATCAGACTGCCGCCGCCGTTGATATACAGCGATGCGTGCCGGAACCGGCGCAGCACCTGATCGATGCGGAAGGTATAAATTGCGCCCGTTCGGTAAATGAGGCGGGTTTCCTTGGGGCGGCGGGACATGACCGTGATACGGCGGTCGGGATCGATTTCGCGCATTTCCTGTACAATGGCTTTCAGAATCGCGTCGTCGCCCGCGTTGCCCTTGCCGTAGGCGCCGCAGATTACAATGCCATCGCGGCGGTTTTTCGGGCGGGCAAAACGCCGGATGACCATGCGGTAATTTTCTTCCTGCGTGCGGCACATGGTACGCAGAGAAAATTCCCGGTCGGCCTTTTCGTACAGCCGCGCCGCGAACTCCCGGCGCTTTTCCGGGTCGCGCGCAAAGGTCAGCAGGTGCCTCGTAAGCGTTTCAGAATCGCCCGGCTGGAAGATAAAGCCGTTTTCGCCGGTGTCAATCAGTTCATTCATGCCGCCAACGTCCGAGCAGATGGTTGCGCAGCCCTCGCGGATGCCCTCCAGAATGGAATACGGGAAGGTTTCGGACACCGATGTGAGCAGATTGATGTCCATGGACGCGAAAAATTTATCAATCGGGGACACCCAGCCGCAGAAGGTCACGCGGTCGGCAATGCCGTAATCGGCAACCAGACGGCGCAGCTTGGGTTCGTCCTCGCCATCGCCCGCGAGGAACAGACGCATACGCGGCTCCTGCTTGACCGCGCCCGCGAAGCCCTTCACACAGGTGAAAATATCCTTGACCGCGGTTAGGCGGGCCGCAATGCCGCACAGAATATCATCCGGTGCAATGTCCACGCCCCATTGTTCCTTAATGTACGCGGCGCGGTCGAGGCCCTGCACCGGCTCGGTGAAATCCATACCGTTGTAGATGACGCACATGCGCTCGGGGTCGAAGCCGCGTGAAATCAGCGTGCGGGCCATGCGATCGGCCACGGGCTGATAAAAGTCCATAAAGCGCAGCGCGATGGCGTTGAGTGTGCCGAAAGTCGCCTGCTTATGGGGCGAACCCATATAATCCAACTGGTAATCCGAATGCACGGTGGTCATCAGGGGGATTTTACGCTTGGCACGCACCATCGCGCCCACCAGATTAGCCTTGGAACCATGGGTATGGATGACCTCGGGCTGGAACTCATCGATCAGTTCCAGCACCTTATTCCGGCAGGTATAGGGGTTCATATATTGGAAAACCCTTACATTCAGGCCGCGCGCTGCCGCTTCCTTGGGGAATGGGCCGTCGCGGAAGCTGACCAGACACACATCATTGTGTTCGCTCAGCGCCTGCACCAGCGTCATGATATGGGTTTTTGCGCCGCCGACGTCGCCGCCGCCCATCATCTGTAAAATCCTCATGCATTTCCTCCATCCGCCCGGTGAGACGGGTTATTTTTCTCTTCCTATATTATACACGTTTTCTCCGGCTTCGCAACGCCCGCAGAGTTTCTTTACCGCTATGTTTCATTTTCTGCCCCTTCGTTGCAATCCATTCGACGATATGCTAGACTAAAATGTAATATTATAAATTTGAAGGGGTTTCACCCATGTCTGAAAAAAACACAATGACACGCAACGCCATGCTTTTCCTGCCCGCCAAGGTGCTCGAAGGCGTGCTGCTGCTGATGATGTCGTCGCTGTACACCCATATCTTTACCAAATCTGCCGCGGGCGCGTTTGGTTTTGTACAGCAGACGATGAACTTTGCTTATCTGCTTGTAGCCGCGTGGATGGCCAATTCGTCCACCCGCTATGCCGCCGAGGAATACAAGCGTGACAAGGCCGGCGAACTGCTCTCGACCATGTCGGTTGTATACCTCATCCTCGGCGCTGTCGGCGTGGCCGGGTGTGCGGTGCTCGGCGTAACCACCGGTGACAGCCGTTTCCTGCCCGGCGCAATTATGTTTTGCACCTATACCGCGTTCACCATCCTGATCGGCACACTGGTACAGCTTGACCGCGTGCGGCCCGCCATCCTGTTTTCCCTGCTTTCGGCGTCGCTCAAGCTGATTGTTGCAGTCATTCTGGTTGGCGGCAAGAGCAATTTCCCCGACCCGACCCCGGCGTTTGCCGCGAACATTGTCGCGGACGGTACGGGCGCCATCGGCGCGGTGATTGCCCTCGGTATGCCCTCGGTCGTGCGTGTGAAGCGCGCCTCCCGCGCCATGCTGAACAAGCTGCTCGCTTACGGTGTGCCGCTGATGGGTGTGGCGCTGTGCTCGGGTCTGCTCACCCTGTTCGACCGCTTCTATATCTATGGTGTCTTTGGCGACGCGACCGGCGGTATCTACTACTATAACAGCTCCATTCCGAACTCGGTATTCACCATGCTTTCGGTCGGCGTGCTGCGCGGTGTGTATCCGGCTGTGCTGCGCGCGTGGAACGAACGCAGCCATGATGAAGCCAAGGTGCTGCTCGGCGCGGGTGTGCGGCTGTATCTGCTGGTTGCCCTGCCCGCGGCGTTTGGTCTGGCCGCTGTATCCGGCACCTTTTGCCGTGTGTTCTTCGCAGAGGGCTATGACGCAGGCGCACCGGTCATCTGGATGACCGCGTTTGCCATGGTTTTCATGGGTCTGACCGAATACGCGAATAAGGGCTATGAGCTGGAACAGGACACCAAACCGGTGCTGTCCAACTGCGCGATTGCCATGCTCGTCAAGATTGTTTCGAGTATCTTCTTTGTCCATCTGATGGGCTTCACCGGCGGCGCAATGGGTTCGGTTGTCGCGTTTGCGACCTATTTCTTCCTGACCGCCTTCCGCGTGCGCAAGTATTTCATGTGGCGTGTCCCGCTCGGCTCGTTCCTGCGCATTCTGATTGCCGCAGCACTGTGCGGCGCGTCCGCACTCGCCTGCACCCGTCTGCCGCTCGGCAATTTCCTGCGGCTGGCGCTCGCCATCGTGGTCGGCGCGGGCGTGTATGCGTTCTGCCTGATCGTTTCGGGCGAAGCGCGGGAAGAACTGAACGGCCTGATGCAGAAACTCAAACGGAAATAAATAGAAACGCTCCGGGTTTCGGGGCGTTTTTTTCTTGCAAAAGCCGGAAAACGGTGTATAATACTCTGCGGTAAACAATTTGACTGACGGTTTTTCCAAACAGGAGGTTTTTCCCTTGAACTATCTTCGTGAGCTGGGCGTCATCCTTGCACTCTGCGCGGCGGGCGACGTCCTTTCCGCCCTGATCGGCGGCGCACTGCCCGGCAATGTGCTCGGCATGATGCTGCTGCTCGTGCTGCTCGTCACCCGGGTGCTCAAAGCCCGCCATGTTGAGCATGCCGCCGATTTTTTCCTCAAAAATATGGCGATTTTCTTTCTGCCGATCAGCCTTGGCATTCTGGAACTGTATGCCGACCTGCATAGCCAGCTTGCCGCCATTCTCGCGGTCTGCGTGCTGACGACCTTTGTCACCGCGTTTGCCACCGCGGGCACGGTGCATCTGGTGCTGCGCCTTCAAAAGCGCGGCAAGGAAGGGGGCGGCAAGTGATGCGCGACGCGCTTTCTTCGCCGGTATTCTATCTGGCGCTCACCCTGCTCGCCTTTTCGGCCGGGCAGTGGGTCAACAAAAAGACTGGTTCCCCGATTGCCAATCCCCTGCTCATCGGCTGCATTCTGGTGGGCGCTTATCTGATTCTGTTCGGCGTGCCGCTCGATGAATACAATGAGGGCGGCGGATTTCTGACCCTGTGCCTGACCCCGGCGACCATCTCACTCGCCATCCCGATTTACCGGCAGTTTGAGGTGCTCAAAAAGAACCTGCTCCCCATCCTCGCGGGCGCGTTTGTCGGTTCGCTGGCCTCGATTGGCAGTGTCTATCTGTTTGGCCGGCTGTTCGGGCTGGACGGCCAGATCATCCGCTCGCTGCTGCCCAAATCGGTCACGACACCGATCGGTGTGGCGCTCAGTGAATCGCTTGGCGGCCTGACCGCCGTGACCTCGCTTGCGATCATCTTTACCGGCATTGTCGGCGCGGTGTTCCTGCCGACGGCGCTGAAACTGCTCGGCGTCAAACACCCGGTTGTCACCGGCATCGCCATCGGTACGGCATCGCATGCGGTCGGCACCTCGCGTGCACTAGAACTCGGTGAACTCGAAGGCGCAATGAGCGGCCTTGCCATCGGCATTGCCGGTCTGCTCACCGCGATCATCATTTCGCTCGGTTCGGCCGTTTTATTGTAAAAAAAGTCCCCCGTTTCCGCTTGGAAACAGGGGATTTTCTACTGCATGTTTCGATGAGAGGCGTAAAACAGCAGTCTGAGAAGAGGGTAAGGTAAGGTCAGTTCAGGCCAAGCGCCGCCATAACGGACGCCAGATCCAGACCGGTGCCTGCGGGCAGAGAAACCTGGCTCAGGCTGCCGATGCCGATCGGAGAGAAGATGATATATACGCCGATCAGGCAGATGCAGGACAGGATCGAAACCGGCTTGGCATACTTCCACGGGGTCAGATCCACTGCACCCGCATCCTCAAGGACGAAATCGGTCTTGCGCGGGTCGAGCTTGGTAATCACGCCCATGATCGCGAGGTTCACGACAAACAGAACAGCCAGTACGTACAGATAGTGGATGGTGCGCGGAACAACGAACTTGGATGCGCCGTACAGAATAACGTGTGCGATGAGCGATACCTTGACCGCCTTGGCCGGGGTACGCTTGGTAAAGAAGCCGAGCAGCACCGCTGCGATGATCGGCACATTGTAGAAGCCGAAGCACTCCTGCAGGAAGTCATACAGGCCAGACGGAGCCTGAGAAACCAGCGGCGCTACGCAGATGGAAACTGCGGCGAGTACGGTGCCGAAGCGCTTGCCAACCTTAACAAGATGCTCGTCGGTTGCGGCCGGATTGAACACCGGACGATGGATATCCAGCGTGTACAGGGTAACGGACGAGTTGAGCGCCGAATTGAAAGAAGACAGAATCGCGCCAAACAGAACCGCTGCGAAGAAGCCGAGAATCTGACGGGGCATAACCTCAATAACCAGTGCCGGATACGCAAGGTCGGCGTTGGCCAGCAGGCCTTCCATGGTCTCCGCGTCATATTTGCCGGCCAGCGCCATGCGGAAGGACAGCAGACCGCAGATGGTGATGAAGAACGGGCCAACCAGCTTGAGGAAGGAGGTCATGATCGCGCCCTTCTGTGCTTCCTTCAGGTTCTTTGCGCCGAAGGTACGCTGGATGATCGACTGGTTGGTGCACCAGTAGAACAGGTTGTTGACCACCATGCCGGTGAACAGAATCGGCCACGGGATCATCGGAGCCTGTGCATTGGCCGGGTTGATGGAAGCAAACTTCTCCGAGGGCATATTGTGGACAAAATCCATGAAGCCATCCGGAATGCTGCCATTTCCAAGATACAGCAGCGCAAAAATCGGAATCATAAAGCCGCCGATGATCAGACCGACACCGTTGATCGTATCCGATACGGCAACCGCCTTCAGGCCGCCGAAAATCGCGTAAATTGCGCCCACGATGCCGATGGCAACCGCGGTAATGGTGACACCGGTCAGCTGGCTGACGCCGAGCAGAGTATCAATATGGAACAGCTGATTGAATACCAGTGCGCCCGAATACAGGACCGTCGGCAGGTAGGTCAGCAGATAGCCGAGCAGAAAGAGTACCGAGATGATACGTTTTACCGTTGTGTCATAGCGTTTTTCCAGAAATTCCGGAATGGTTGTAACACCCGCCTTCAAATACTTGGGCAGGAATACATTGGCCAGAATAATCAGTGCGAAGCACGCGGTCGCCTCCCAGGCCATCGGGCCCATATTGGTGCGGAAGGACTGGCCGGACTGGCCGATGAGCTGTTCGGTGGACAGATTGGTCAGCATGAGCGAGCCTGCGATGACGCCTGCGGTCAGGCTGCGGCCTGCCAGGAAGTAGCCCTCCTGACTTGCCAGATCCTCATCTCTGGTTTTCCACCACGAGATGAGCGCAACGAGGGCGGTGAAGCCCACGAAGGTCAGTGCGATGAACATGAATTTTTCCCCTTTCTTGTTTCTTCTGATTCAGAAAACGCGCAAATTTTCACCCTTTACTTTACATTTTCGTGAAAATTGGTGCAAAAAAAGCAGGCCTGCTGCTGCCGATGCGGCAGGCCTGTCTCTTTTTCAAATTTTTAGATCTCCACGATCTTGCCGGTCTTCCATGCCTCAGTGGTCGCAAAGCCGATCTTGGTGGACTTGGTGCCGTCGTAAACGGTCACGTCCGGCTTGCGGCCGGTCAGAGCGCAGTCAACAAACTCCTCCATCTCCAGACGGTAAGCATCTGCGAAACGCTCGCCGAAGTTCTCCACGCACTCGGTCACAACGCCGTCCTTATCGTACAGTACCGCCAGATTCTTCGCCGGAACCGGGCTGATGCGGATCGAGCCTTCGGTGCCGATGACCTCGGTTTCGATGTGGTAGCCGTGCGGCGCGGTGCGGCCGACGTGAATGGTGCCAATCGCGCCGTTTTCGAATTTATAGGTCGCTACGCCGGTCTCGTCGTCGCCCGCTTCCTTGAACTCCGGATGCTTGAAGGTGGTGCCGAGCGCGTAAACCTCGGTGGCCTCCGCGCCGAGGAACCAACGCATCAGGTC
>JBJDZO010000277.1:0-1960 GCA_051868095.1 Butyricicoccus sp.
TCTGATATTTCGGATTATTTGATTTGATTGGATAAAGCTCCTTGCTTACTGCCTGCGAACCATTGATTTTACTGGATTTCTTCAGATCCTTTAATGACACTCGGACCACGTCGGAGCAAGCTTTATATCGCTTGCTCTGACTTTTTTTCAAAAAGTCAGAGCGCGCTCATTCCGCTGCTCCTCCTTTCCAAACCGAACCCGCTTCGCTGGGCTTCGGTTTGGTGTGCTGTGACTGGAAAACTCAAATCTTTTCATGATAAAACATCCCGGAAATGCTTGAAAAAATAGGGCGTTTCCGGGATTTTTTGTTCTCAGAATAGGATGGTAAAAAGTGGACGAAAATTGAAGAAAATTGTGTGCTATTGCAGTCCTATTGCAGTTCGTTTTTTGGGCTTCGGCTTTCAGAGGGGGAAAAGCGGTGGAGCGTTCTTCTGAAATCTTGACCGGGTGGGATTCGGATTTATCATTTCTGTTGAGAATGTTCCTTGAAACGAGAGGGAATGCGTTATTGAATTCCCTCTCGTTTTTGCATCTCCGGCGCGCCGACCGGGTGCAGGAGGGCGGGGTGCGCCTTCACCGCGTCCACGAACAGCGGCAGCAGGGGATTGGAGGAGTTCTTCCGCCAGACAAGCAGCACGTCGAACGCGCTGTTGACGTCGTCGATCTCGAGCGCAGCGAAATTCTCGCCCTTGCCGCCGCCGATCAGGGCGGGCATAAAGGTCAGCCCCATGCCCGCGGTGAACTGCAGCAGCATCGTCTCGCCGGACGAGGAGTGGATAAAGTGCAGCGTGGCCGGCTCCACGACGGAGTAGAGCGCACTGAGAAAGCTCTTGCCAAGATGGTCGGCGACGAGCAGACGCTCGTTGCGCAGCTCGGAGAGCCGGACGTGGCCCTGCCCGGCCAGCGGATGCGTCAGCGGCACCGTGAGCAGCAGATGCTCGGTGTAGAGCCGGTACAGCTCCAGATTGGACACGTCGGCGGGCAGGTTCTGCGAGAACGTGATGCCCATGTCCGCCGCGCCGTCGAGCACGCTGTCGCATACGAAGTCCATCCGGCTGAACGGGCAGACGTCGATGGCCAGCTCGGCGCGCGGATTGCGCTGGGCGAAGCTGCAATAGGCGTCTGCCAGCATCTGAAAATAGGTCTGCGGGGATTGGAGCGTCAGATGCCCCGCTGTGCCGACGTCGGATTCGCGGATGCGCGTGAGCATATACTGGTAGCGCTCCACGACCGGCTCGGCCTCATTCCGAAGCAGGATGCCCGCCGTCGTGAGCGGGAGCGAGTATTTCATGCGGATGAACAGCTGCACGCCCAGCTCCTCCTCCAGCCCCGCGATGCAGCGGCTGAGCGTCGACTGGTGGATGTAGAGTGCAGATGCCGCCTTGGACATATTGAGATACTTCGCCGCGGCCAGAAAGTACCGCAGATGCTCGATGGTCATAAAAACATCCCCCTTTTTCAGGCTGATCCCATTTTACATCAGAATGCGCCGTCTTTCAATCCAGATATGCATATTTTGCAAATACCTTTGACATAGTTCCGTTTTACTTTGCATACAGACTGCGTTATCATATGTACATAATAACGATTCTTTGTGAAAAAAGAATCGAATTTTAGGAGGATTTGTATGAAAAAGGCGATTTCCATTCTGCTGGTATGTCTTCTTGTGTGCAGTCTGTTCGTCGGCTGCAGCAAAGACGATGGTCAGCCCGATCAGACCGCCGGTTCCGGCGCCTCCCAGCCCGCAGGGGACGGGCAGCAGGAGGGCGGCGAGATCTCGTTTGTGGCCGGCATCCTGCCCTCCACGGACATTGAGATCCTCGTGACCATGATGGACTATGTCAAGGCCCAGTGCGAGGCCAAGGGCATCGAGTTCCAGCTCTCGGGCGCCATGTTTGAGAACACGAAGTACATCGAGCTGATCGAAAACTATGTGACCATGGGTGCGGACGTCATCATC
>JBJDZO010000278.1:0-1953 GCA_051868095.1 Butyricicoccus sp.
CGCTCTCCAACCCGGCGGGCGCAAATATGGAACTGATGGGCGTATACGATGCTTCGCTTGTCGAACCGCTCGCACACGTTATGCACAAACTGGGAGTCACCCGCGGCATGGTCGTTTACGGTGAGGACAAACTGGATGAAATCTCGATGAGCGCACCTACTTCGGTCTGTGAAATCACCGCGGACGGTGGCTATCGCTCCTACATGATTACGCCCGAACAGTTCGGCTACACCCGCTGCGATAAATCAGAGCTGGTTGGCGGCACGCCTGCCGAAAACGCGGAAATCACCCGCGCTATTCTGTCCGGCGCTGAACAGGGCGCCAAGCGGCAGGCAGTCTGCCTGAATGCAGGCGCGGCGCTCTATCTCGCCGGCAAGGCCGACACGCTGGAAGCCGGTGTCCGTCTGGCCGAACAGACCATCGACAGCGGCGCAGCAGCCAAGCAGCTGGAACGATTCATCGCGGAGAGCAACGCATGAATATTTTAGACCAAATCGCGGCCAAAACCCGGGAACGTGTGGCCGAAGCCATGCAGCGGGTGCCGCTGGAAGCCCTGCGCCGCAAAGCCGAAGCTATGGACGCAAACACCGGCTTTCCCTTTGCCCGGGCACTCAAACAGGATGGCCTGTCCTTCATCTGCGAGGTCAAAAAGGCAAGCCCTTCCAAAGGCGTGATCGCGGAGGACTTCCCCTACCTCGCCATTGCTCAGGAATACGAAGCCGCAGGCGCGGCAGCGATTTCCTGCCTGACCGAACCGTTCTGGTTCCAAGGCAGCGACGCCTATCTGCGCAACATCGTCGAAACCGTTTCCATCCCGGTGCTGCGCAAGGACTTCACCGTGGACCCGTACATGATCTATGAAGCCAAACTGCTCGGCGCGTCGGCTGTCCTGCTCATCTGTGCTATTCTCGACGATACCGCCCTGAAAAACTATCTGCAACTTGCGCACAGCCTCGGGCTGGACGCACTTGTTGAGGCCCACGACGCGGACGAAATCGCGCGCGCCGTGCAGGCCGGTGCGAACATCATCGGCGTCAACAACCGAGACCTCAAAACCTTCACGGTCGATGTGGAAAACAGCGTGCGCCTGCGGGCTCTCGCGCCGGATGACTGCATTTTCGTTTCGGAAAGCGGCATCCGCACCGCGGAGGATATCGCCCGTCTGCACACGAACGGCACCGACGCGGTGCTGATCGGGGAAACACTCATGCGCGCGCCCGATAAAAAGGCCGCGCTCGACGCACTGCGTGGGGTGTGAGCCATGCAGGTAAAAATCTGCGGACTGAGCCGTCCGGCGGACATTGAGGCCGTGAACGCCGCTCGACCTGATTACTGCGGCTTTGTCGTCGATTTCCCGAAAAGCCACCGCAGTGTATCCCCGGAGACGCTACGTAACCTGCGGCGCGGGCTGGACGCGGGCATTCTTCCCGTCGGCGTATTTGTAGATGCGCCGCCCGAAAATATTGCCGCTCTGCTGAACGACGGTACGCTTTCGGCTGCCCAGCTTCACGGCCATGAGAACGAATCCGATCTTGCTGTGCTGCGCAGCCTGACCGACCGCCCCATCTGGCAGGCGTTCCGCATTCGCACCCCCGAAGACGTACACCGCGCAAACGCCAGCACGGCTGACCTTGTCCTGCTCGATGCCGGACAGGGCAGCGGCCAAGCCTTCGACTGGACACTGCTCGCGGGCGTGACCCGGCCATTTGCCCTCGCGGGAGGGTTGAATCCGGAAAATATTCCGGCTGCCATGCAGACCGGCGCAATTCTGCTCGATGTGTCGAGCGGCGCGGAAACCGACCGCAAAAAAGACCCACAAAAAATACAAACCATCGTCAGGATGATTCAAGGAGACTGAATTATGTCAAAAGGACGTTTTGGCATCCATGGCGGGCAGTATATGCCGGAAACGCTGATGAATGCCGTGATCGAACTCGAAGAAGCCTACAACCA
>JBJDZO010000279.1:0-1936 GCA_051868095.1 Butyricicoccus sp.
AGTTTTCCCCGCTTGTCAACAGCTTTTTTGATTTTTTTCAAAATTTCTTTGCCGGACAGCAAAAGCGGCGCGTTTTCACGCGCCGCTTCCGTGCAGCTCCTCAACCGCCGAGACGTTTGCCGTCGTAGCGGGTCGGATGGTACATATACGAATGGGTATGGGCGCGGAATCCGATTTCTCCGAACACCTTCACCAGATTATCGACCAGATCCGGCCGCAAATCGCGCTGCGACAGCGCAATTTTGAGGGTATCGCGGTACGAACTGACCAAAATTCCAAAAGGCTGGTGCGCGCACGGCAGAATCGCGCCGTAATCGGCAATATGCCGCTCCATGCTGATCGGAATATGAAACGGGCCAACATTCGTCAGAATAAAGCTGTCCCGGCGGATATATGCGCGTGCCTGTTCACGCATCATTTCTTCCTTTTCATCAATCGGCATATCGGCCTTGTGCCCGCTCCAAACACGGTTTGCGTTTTTCGATGCCCAATATGCCGCATGCGGCAGTGCACGCTGGGTATCAAAAAAGTCGGTCAGCTTGCGACAGGCCTCGGCAAACGGCAGACTGAAATATTCATAATGAAACGGCAGATCGAGCAGCGCCACAAAGAAACGTACAGTCGGAGAATCGATATACGTGCGCAAATCCATCGGCACTTCGGCCACAATCGCTTCCTTATGGTCGGTTCCCTCGTAGTACGTGCGGTAAATCGCGTGACAGATCGCGGTCATGAGAAAGGTCAGCGGCGTGATGTCATTCTGCTTGACATACCGGCGCACCTGCGAAAACGGCAGGGTAATTTCGGTTGTCAGTTCGTTTTCGTCCTCCATGCCGTCATATTCCGGCATATGGAAGGCCGGCACATCGGGTACATGCGCCTCATCCGACTGCTCGACCTCGCGCAGACGCAGAAAACCGTCCTCATTTTCCTCGGGCATGAAGTCGGTTTCCAGCGTGCGGATACTGCCGTCATTCTCAATCGCATAGCCGCGCAGCTTGAGATAATAAAACAGCACACATTTGATAAATTCATTGAAGCCGCGTCCGTCGCTGGTGCAGTGCTGATATTCCAGATAAATGGTATTTTCCTTGTAGCCGCAGCAGAACAGATAGCCGTTTGTGTCTTCTGAGCCGATATAATACGGGGAAATATCGTCAAATGGCAGTACAACCGGCGGTTTGTTCAGCAGGCGATAATGATATTGTTTTTCGCCGCGGACAAGACCAAGACCCATCTGCGGAAAACGCAGCAGCGCAATTTTCAGTGCTTCCTTGAGCAGTTCCGGGTCAACCGGTTCGGTCATACGGATAATATGCCGCGGCGCAGTGGTCAGGTCGCGGTGGGTAGCATACATAAAAATACAGCCATAACTGTCCACGTCCAGCAGATGGTTCACCACGTGGTTCATCATGCTATAATTCACGGTTCTTCCTCCAGTCTGGTTCCTCTTCGCTTGCTCTCACAATATTTTGATAATCTTACTATTAGTATACCGAACCATCGTCCGAAAAGGTATGGGCTTGTTTACCATAATTTAAATGGAATATCGATTTTTTACTGACAGAAATGTCTGTCCATGTATGGTTTCTGCACATTTCCTGTAAACTTTTCGGCCAACAATTCATCCTTTTGTGGTACACTTCAAATTTCGTCTTTTTTCGCAAAATGCATGGCAGGATGTCCGGGATTCTGCTATCATAGGGGAAGGAACAATTTTACCGGAAAAGAACAATGGAGGGATTCCTTATGTCGATCCGCTGTGCGCGCGTGCCGCGCATTCTGATGCCGAAAGCGGGCACCGACCTTGCCAAATGGGCGGTTGTCGCCTGCGACCAGTACACCTCCCAGCCTGCCTACTGGGAAGAAACCGACCGTATCGTTGGAGATGCGCCGTCTACCCTGCGTCTGACCCTGCCCGAAGTCCATCTGGAAA